>JAFGEN010000087.1 GCA_016931595.1 Candidatus Aminicenantota bacterium
ATGTTCTGCTTTTCACCGAGCTTGAAGGGAACGTATCCGCCGGTGGACTTGCCTTTCTTCAAACCGAATCCCGGCACGTCATAAACCGGCATTTCGCCGATTTTGAGGATTCCCCGGTGGATGAGCTTGAAGGCTTCATCCTTATTGAATCCGTTCACCCGCAGCGGATTATCCTCGGGCAGGAATTCCCAGCAGACGTCGTGGAGGGGGCAAACAAACGGATCGTCGCAATGGGGGCCGATCGGGACATTCGGAGCCTTGGGCAGGGAGAGCACGGCCAGCAGGGCATCCAGGTTCGGCTCGACGTTTTTCATCTCCTCGATGACGGCCGCGGTGACATCCTCCCGGGCGAAGAGCTTCTCCGCCTCGACCTCCCCGCGCCTCGCATAGGTGTTGTCCACATGCATCAAGAAGCATTTCCGGATTTTCAAGCCGGCGCTTTCGGCCGCGTACCGCTGAAGCGAAAGGTCGAGGATATTGACCGGCTTGACCTCGGTTCCGCTCTTGACCTCGACGATATCCCAAGCCTCTTCCTCCACCGGGATGAGGATGTCCGCGCGGGCGAAGGCATTTCGGGCGCCGAAGGCCGCTTCGTACAAGGGAACACGCTTCATCATTTCTTCCCGCGTTCGGGCCATTAAATCGGCGAACTTCCAGGGTTCGCCGGCGATCTCCGCTCCCCCGGGAAAGAGGGTCTTGGCCAGGTCGCCGACCTCGTGGCCCTGGTCGAAAATCGCCTGGGTCGCCGCGTCGATCGGAGGAAGCGAGGCCGGCTTGAGAACGGATGTCCAGAACAGCTTCCGGCACTGCAGGCCGGACAGGTATTTGCTCTTCGAAATCAGCCGCATCGGAGTCAGCGCGACCGCAGGGTCCCCTCCGCCCGGTAGCGGGCGAACAGGCGGCCCCAGTCGGATTCTTCGAGCCAGCGGCGGTAGATCCTGCCTTCCTTGAACCGCCAATGGATGACATCGTGGTAGAAGAAGGAATAGAAGTTCCCCAGGTAGAGGAGCGGCGGCCGGGTCAGGACCTTCTGCATGAACTTCGTCGGGCCGAACCAGGTCACCCAGCCGGCGAATTTATGGAAACACAGCCCGACCTTGAAGCCCCAGCGTTCGGCGGCCGCCGCATCGTCTCCGACGAGGGCGATCTCGCGCGGGTCTCCGACCCCCAATCCGTCCTCGTGGGCCATCCGGATGTAGGGAATGCTCATCGGGTCGAACCCCATCAGCCGGGCCGCGGCCGCATCGATGGCCACCTGGTCGGCCCCGGCCAGGAGAACGCTCTTTGTGACCGGCTCCATGATCCTCGGGCCGGGGCCGTTGCCGGCCGTCGTCCCGTCCATGATGCAGAACAGTCCCGGATGGATCTCTTTCTGAACAGCCAGGAGATCCACCAGGGTCTCATGAATGTGGGTGTGGGTCTGGTGGCGCTTGTGGTTGAGGAGCCCGCCGAAGGCGTTTTTCATCGCTCCGGTCGTCGTGGTGTAGATGTGGCACTTGACGGTCGGGAGATGGACGATGTTCCGGCCGATGAAAAAGTCCGGAATCCTCAGGTCGTCCCCGTAGATTTCTCCCAGGGCCCGCATCCGGGCGTTCGGCTTGAAGGGCACCCAGCGCATGTCCTCGTCCTTGAAGTTGAACCGGACGTCGACGCCGTGGGCCTCGAAAATGGGTTTGTAGCCGTTGAGGTCCTCGCCCTTGAAGGCATCGGTGACCTCGGTCTTGTTCTGGACGCAGACGAGGTCCTGGAATCCATGCCTGCGGAGGGCCAGGATCGCGCCCTCGAGCTGCCAGGGCGTCGTATTGGCCGAGGGGAAAGGATAATGCCAGCTGATGTTGTCCTTGAGGATGACCGGCGCCCCCGGTTTCAAGCTGTGCGGACCGTCGGCCAGTTCGAACAACCGAATCGTGTCGTCCAGCACGGTTTCGGGGCTCGTCCGCAGGATCGCCACCTTGGCTTTCGTCACATCGGCCTCCTCCCCGCCCCGCCCCCTCCGGGCCGGCGGGAAGAGTCATTATAGCATGATCCGCGCGGGTCGTTTTCGTCAAGGCCGCCTGCCTTGTTCACGAATCATGCGAGTCGCGGGGAATCGAATTTTGGTTCTCTTCCAATTCGTGTGGGTAAGGATTTTCGGGAATATGACCGCCTCCAATCGACCCACACAATATGGAAGAGAGCCCGAATTTTTAATAATTCATGCGGACTCGGCAACGTTGCGGCCCCGGCCGGCGTTCTTCACATGGGCGGGCCCTCCCGCCCGGGCGCCGGAAGAGAGATGGCGTTTCGACCCCGTTTTCCTGTAGAATCCCCCTTCGGGGCGACTGCCGAAAAAGGAATGAGCCGATGAACAGACTGACCAAGGCCTTGGGGATCGGGCTGATCTTCTCCCTGGGAGCGGGCATCCTCCCCCTGGCCGCTCAATACACAGAGGAAGAATGGATCCCCAAGATCCGGTTCGACCTCTCCGGGAGCTGGATGTCTTCCGTTTTTGGCGATATGTACCTGATCGGGGAAGCCGACGACGACTTCCAGACCTTTTATTACAGCAACCGTTACACCTGGATGTATACCCAGGGCGGGATCGAGTACTGGAGCGTCGAGGGATTGGACGATGGATTCCCCAACTTGAAGCGGGCCATCCCCCTGGAAATCAAGGCGAGGTTCCAGTCCCCCTGGTACATGGTGACCTTCGGCCTCGGATTCCGGACATTCAACAGGAAAATCGACCAGTCTTTGCCGATCGAATACGTCCGGGCGGTCAACACCAACGAGGGGTATGCGGAAACCTTCAACTTCGACCATTATCGCCTCCAGGTCACCGGCTACGCCCTCCCGATCACGGGATACTACAACATGACCGAGGGCCGGGGGGTGGACGCCGGGTTGTATGTCGGGGTCGGCCCGTTCTTCGCCAAGGCCATGTATGAGAAGATCTGGACCGAAGGATTCGAGAGCATCATCAACGGGGAGCGGGAGCAAATCGCCCCGACCATCAGCCGGTCCCTTCGAATGGAGGGCAAGGGCTGGGGCCTCCTCTTCGAGGCCGGGACGCGCTTGGATTTCAACATCAGCCGTCCGTTCGCCCTGTTCATCGAAGCCGGGTATGCCTATCACGTCGTCTTTTCCCTGAGCGGGGCGGGCCGGGAAGTCAACGGGGCCGCCGTCGAAACGTGGGACGGAAAATGGATGATCCGGAAGAAGACCCTGACGGCCGAATGGGACACCGAGGGCACCGAAATCGAGCTCATCGACAACCGGCCGACCGCCGGGGCGGACGTCATCGCTTCCGAAAATTTCAGCCTGAACATCACCGGAGGCGTCATTAAAATCGGAATTTCGATCCGTCTCTGAACGTCCATCCTGCGGCGGGACGGGTTTGTAATTTCCCCTCCAATCGTCTAGAATCGCCGATGATGGAACGCATCCGAATCTCCGGCGGGCCCGACCTCTCCCTGAGGGGGAACATCCGCGTTTCCGGTTCGAAAAA
>JAFGEN010000088.1 GCA_016931595.1 Candidatus Aminicenantota bacterium
AAGGCCGGGGTCCTCACCCCCTCGTCATCATGGTCCATGGCGACGGCCCCGGATTGCGCTCATATTTCGCTCCGTTGAAAGAGACGATGCTCCGAGCGGGTTTCGCCACGCTGATGTGGGACAAGCCCGGCCATGGTCAATCGACCGGGACGCTCGACCAGAAGAAAATGATGGCCGAGCGGGCGGCGATCCTCCTGGATGCGGTCACGGCCATGAAAAGACGTCCGGACATCGATCCTGCCAGGATCGGGCTCTGGGGGATCAGCCAGGCCGGATACGTCATGCCTCTGGCTCTCCAGAAGGGAGCCGACGTCAATTTCATGATCGCCGTCGGCTGCCCCGGTGAAAACGGCATCGAGCAAACAGCCTACCTCATCCGGAGACAGCTGATGTCCGCCGGAATGCCGGAAGATGAAGCCCGGCGGATGGAAGGGCATTTTCGCGGGATTTACATGGCCCAGACCTTCCGGGAATACCTGGTCCACGCTCGTTCGCTCTACGACAATCCCCTCCAGCGGAAATTGGGCTTTGTCTCGGCTCTCTGGACGGAGAACGACTGGAAGCCGCACACTCAGGACGAAGAAGCTTTTATCGACCCGACCGGTATCCTGGAAACGACGACCATCCCCATCCTGGCCTTTTTCGGCGAAAACGACACCCAGGTCGATCCCGTTCAAGGAGCGGAAGCCTATCGACGGTCTCTGGTCAAAGCCGGAAACAACCATTTTCGGGTTGAGATCATCCCGGGGGTGGACCATAATCTCATTCCGAGCGAAACAGGGAGCATGGAAGAGCAGGCCCGTCGCAGCCGGGCGGAATGGCAGCGATATGCGCCCGCCTATTTGAACATCATGGAACAGTGGTTGAAAGAGCTGTCCGGGGAACGACGGCTCATGACCACGAATCTGAAATACCGGGACATCCTGGGTTGCTGGGAGGGACAGCCCGAGGGTCGATTCAGCGCCCTGAATCGGGGGTTGTGGCTCATATCCTTGAGACCCGATGGCCGGCCGGCCATCTCCTTGATCAACGACCTGACGCCGCGATGTCAGACCCGGGAATATGATATCGAAGTCCGCCTCGATGAGGACGGCTCGGTATCATGGGAAGCCCATCGCGGCCGGCTCAGCGAAGACCGGAAGGCGATGACGGTCGTCAAGGACTGGAAGGGAGAGAGAACGACCTGGACGTTCACCCGCCGGGAGGAATCAGACGAGGAAATGGCTCGGCTCGCGGCCTCGATCGGAAACGCCTATGCCTACGAAATCCCAGAATCTCTTCCGGACGGTTGGGAATGCGGGGATCTGGAGAAAGCGGGGATCGACCCGGAGATCCTTTTCCCCCTTCTCCAGCGGATCACCCGGGGAAATTTCGCCGACATCCACAGCCTTCTCATCGTCAAGGACGGCAAGCTCGTGCTGGAAGAATACTTCGCCACGAACGGCCGGCGGTTCGGACCGTTTGTCAAACGGCTGTTTCGGTCCCGGCCGCATCACCTGGCCTCCACGACCAAAGCCGTGCTCTCGGCCCTGTGTGGAATCGCCATCGATCAAGGTTTGTTGAAAAACGTGGACGAACCGATCGCCGGCATCCTCCCCGCCTACGCCCGCTCGTTCGCCGGCAAAAAGACAGCGATCACGGTGGAACACCTTCTGACGATGACCCCGGGTTGGGATTGGGAGCAGTTCCGGTATCCCTGGGCCGATCCTCGGAACAATGCCGCGGCGATGGTTGACAGTCAAGACGTGATTTCCTACGTTTTAGAAAGGCCGCTGGGCGCCGAACCCGGCTCGAAATTCAATTATTCCAACGGAGCTCCCGTGGTCCTGGGCGAGATATTGAAAAACGCCTGCGGCCGGGATCTTGATCGATTCGCTGAATGCGTCCTGTTCGGCCCCTTGGGAATCGCCGCCCATCCCTGGACTCGCTATTCCGACGGCACGCTCGAGACGGACGGTGGATTGGCCTTGCCCTCCAGGGACTTGGCCAAGATCGGACAATTGTTCCTGGACAAGGGCGAGTGGAGTGGCCGCCGCCTGCTTTCTGAAGCCTGGATACGGAAATCCACCCGGCCGCGTCTCTCTCTCGGAGGCTCCCGGGATTGGAAATACGGCTATTACTGGATGCAGGTCGAACTGAAGGAAAAGGACCGGACAATCAACTCCTTTTTCGTCCCCGGGGACGGCGGCCAGCTTCTGGCCGTCTTCCCCGACATGGAGATGGTCATCGTCCTTACCGCCGGCAATTACGGCCCGGACCCGAAAACCGTCGGGTTTTTGATGATCGGTAACGGCATCCTCCCGGCGGTTCGAGCGCAGGCCTTATCGAGAACCGATGCATCCTCGTCCAGGACAAACTTCCTCCCCAGAGGGTCGTCATGACGGATTGGAAAGCCCCCGGGAGGACGGTGATTCTCCTTGCGACCGCGGCCGGATTCATTTTCTCCGCTGTCCCCCATAAGCGGATGTCTTCCGGAGCTCCGCCGGGCGCCTCAGCGCCCAAGGTGATCGAACGCCAAGCCGCCGAATCCGGTTTTTCCCTGTTGGCCATGGATGATATGCGCCATGATTTCAAACAA
>JAFGEN010000371.1 GCA_016931595.1 Candidatus Aminicenantota bacterium
CTCGTCGAGAAAGCCCGGGCGATCATGCGGGCGGAGCACCGGCCTTCGCCGGATTTTCCGTTCCCGGCCCTCGACGGGTTCGGCACCGTCGGGGAGTGAGGCGGCGCCGCCCATTACTCCGGGTCATTCAAGGATTTCGCCGAGCCCTTCCGTCGCGGGTTCGGCCGGATCTCTGCGGTTCAGTTCCGATCCGGCGTTTCCTCGGAAGGGCCCGAGGATTCACGCGGTCTTGCGGGCGTTCCCGGATGAACGGCGTTTTTTCTTCAGGATCTTGTCGGTGGCGATTTTTCCTGTCAGGATCGACATGGGAACCCCCGCGGGGCTGTAGGCCCATTGCCCGGCCTGATAGATGGACGGGATCGGGGTCAGCACGGACCGGGCCGCCTTCTGGATCTTATTGATCACCGGCACCGGGTCTTGGAACGACCAGCCGGTGATGGCTCCTTCGGAGCTTCCGATTCTGCGTTCGATGTCGAGGGGTGAAAAAGAAAAGCGTCGGATCTCTTTGTCTTTGAGCATCGGGTAGACGGAATCGCCCAGGACATTTAAAACCCGGGCTTCGAGTTCCGCGTTGAATTCATCGACCCAGCCGGACTTTAGGGCTTTGTCGAACAGGTCGTATTCTGCCAGAAAGCTGACGATCAAGCCGGTTTGGCCCGGTGGGACCGAGTCGGGGTCCTTGAGCCCGGGAATGGAAATCTCGTACGTGTTGAATTTCGTGAAATCATCCATCCAAGCCAGGATGCGCCCCCGATCGACTTCGTCCCAATGATGAAGCAGGCGGTCGAGCTCCTCCCTGTGAACGCGGCCCAGGCCGCGTTTCGACGGAGTGTAGAAGAAATGGCCGTTGGAAATGGCCTTGAATGTCTCCAGGGGCTCGTCGATTTCCAGAAACAGGGTGTAAACGGAATCCCCGCCCCGACGGCCCAGCATTTCGCTTTTCTTCCTTTCGAAGGCGTCTCGAACGCGGGATGGCAGGCCTTTGGTATCGACGAGGCGATGGAAGGTTTTCAAATCGGCGGCCCAGACCAGGTTGTCATAGGCGTATTCCCCGCCGTTTTGATCCTTGACCAGGCGTCGGCCCGCCGCGACTTCGATGATCTTTACTTCCGTCCTGATGTCCCCGCCGCTGTCCTTCGTTTTTTGGACGAGGGCCTCGGCCAGCTTCCCCATGCCCCCCTTGGGATAGACGTAATCCAGGTACAATGAAAAATAGCTGAGGGCGAAGAAGGCGGGGGTGTTCCGGAAGAAGTGCTGCGAGATGATGTCCCGGAGCGAGGAATTCTTGACCGCCGCCTCGAGATAGTACTCGACCGGCCCGTTCATGCGGTTGATCTTCCGGACGGTGAAAAGAAATTTCGGAAGCCAGGGCAAAAGCGTCTTGAAGACGAAGGGCAGGTCGCGCTTGACGTCCTTGAACATCGGGTTTTCGATGCCGTACAGCACGTCCATGTCCTTCATAATTCTCCGGATGATCGCGAGGACTGCGCGAATGTCCTCCGGACTTTCCGGGTAGAGGCGCCGAAGGAGCGCTCCGTATTCCGCCAGGCCGCTCTCGTCCTCGATATGCAGGATGTCTTTTTCGATGCCGAGAGAAACCGGGCTTTTCACGACCTCGAGCCGGAGGCCCAGCTCCTTCAGCATCGGAAAAACGATTCCGGCGTCGAGCAGGGCCCTGACGCCGGCGTCAAAGCGGAATCCGTCCCGGACCAGAGTGTTGACAAGGCCTCCGCATTCCTTGTTCTTTTCGACGAGCAGGACGGTTCGTCCCGCGGACGCGAGATACGCGGCGGAGGTCAACCCGGCGATGCCCGCCCCGACGATGATCGTGTCGTATGTCTTGTGTGATGGATTCATCGAAGACCGCTCCATTCCAAGCTCTTGTCCCATATCTTGCGGGCCTCCTCCCTGTCCAGGGCCGGCGGCGCCGGTTCTTCCAGGGTCGTCAAATTGAAAAATTTACCGCTGATTCCCTCGACCTCCCCGGACACGCCCAGGTAAACCAAGGCTTCGGCCGAGAGTTCCGCGGGCTTGAGCGTTTTGTCCAGAAAATTCCGTTTCATCCAGCGGTAGACCGGACCGTTGTCCCGGCCGGAATCGGTTTTGACCGCCCCCGGATGCATCGCGTTGATCGAAACGCCCGTGCCCCGGAAACGCTCATTGAACACGATTATCGTCAGAAGCTGGGCGGTCTTGGCCGAGCCGTAGCTTTTCAAGCCTGAATAGCGGCGCTTTTCCCAATTCAAATCGTCGAGCCTCAATCCCCAGGCGGCGAAGCGATGGCCCTCGGAATTGACCAGGATGATCCGGGCTTTCTTCTGGGCCATGAGCTTGTCCTTCAGCGTGTAATTGAGGATGAAGGGCGCCAGGTGGTGGATCGCGAACATCGTTTCGATCCCGTCCTCGGTTACGTCCCTACGGTTCAGGTACACGCCGGCGTTATGGATCAGGACGTCGATCGGGGCGGCCAGGCCGGCCAGTCGCTCCGCCGCGCGATGAATGTCCGCCAGGCGGCTCAAATCGGCCGTGAGAAAATTGCAGGTGACGCCGAATTCGCTCTCGATCTCGCGCCGCAACGCTTCCGATTTATCCGGATTGCGGTTGAGACAAAGTAGGTTCGCGCCGCGGGAGGCGTACGCCCGGGCCGTCGCCCGCCCGATTCCGGATGTGGCCCCGGTGATGACGACGAGCTTGGTTTTAAAATCCTCCGGGCATTTTTTGGGGCCTCGCCGGTTATTTCTCATCATGGCCAGGATGTTGGACCAACGGTATTCCCAAAAATACTTGGAGAATTTCGATCTTGCTTTCAAAGGAACTCCCGACCCCAAACGGGTCATCCGAATTTTCTTTTCATGAACGACCGATAGGCTTTCCCGAACCGCGGAATGTTGTCGAA
>JAFGEN010000089.1 GCA_016931595.1 Candidatus Aminicenantota bacterium
GCGGTGATCCCGAACCCGACGATGAGGAAGACGATGGCCGGGACGGCAAGCGTCGACGTCCGGCCGATCTTCAGGAGGATGACCAGCAGGGCGACCGCCGCGGCCAGGCTGAACAGGTAATAACCCAGGTATTGGGTATCGCGCTGGATGAGGTCGATGACGATATAGCCGATGGAGGCAACAGCGGCCGTTAAAAGGCCGACCAGAAGGAGCGCCCGGTGGGATTTTTCGGTGATTCCGGAGATGGCGTTGTACCAGCCGGTTTCCCGGTAACGGAACCCCTCCGGGAGGGAATCACGGAGCTTTTTAGATAACATACGACTCTTGACCCTGCTTCCTCGCTTCGGCGCAATCGAACCTGCCGGCCGTCCGTTTTCGGACAGACCCGGCATCATCGATATTATACTATTAAAATAGGAAATAAAGAAAATTTTTTAACCGGCAATCGGAGTCTTTCCCGAGCGCGTGACAAGGGCTGCCGTTGACATCCTTTGGAAGGCCGATAGAATAGGAGGGAAATGCCCTCCGATCCCTCCGAAAAAGCCAAGCGCCCCCGAACGCGGGACAAAACCGGCCATCGGGCCGCTCTCTTGGCCGGGCTTGGGCTGTTTCTGGTTTTTTTCGGCCTGACCCAGACTCACACCGGTCTCAAGATTACGTTTCATCGGCCCTTTACCTCCGCTTCTCCGGGCGAGCTGTTCTTCTGGCTGGGGTTCTGCCTGCTTCTCGTTCCGGGGGCTCTCCTGGTCGGCTATGGTCTGAGTCCGGCTTCGGCCCCGAAGATTCAAAAATCCTGGTATCGTTTCCAAGCCCTGGATCGGCGACAAAAAGCCTTTGCCCTCATTCTCATTTTCGTCCTGGCCGCGTTCTCGGCCCGGGTGAGCCACCGGCTTGTCCTGAATGACTTTCCCATTTCCGACGATGAGTACGCGACCCGATTCGGCGGCCAGGTCCTCGCCTCGGGCCGGGTCACGGCGCCGGAACCCGAGCCTTTCCACGCCTACTCCACCCTCTTTCTCTTTCACCGGAATCAGACCGTGACGAGCGTGGATTGGCCGGGTCCCCTGGCCGCCTGGGCCATTTCCGAAAGCACGGGGACGGGACCGCTCATCTTCTCCCTTTCCGCCGCCCTCGCCGCCGCCGCTCTCGCCGCGCTCGGGGCGATTCTCTTCTCTCCCGCTTACGGCCTGGCCGCGTTTCTCCTGTTCTTTTTCTCCCCCATGGCTTTTCTTCTATCCGCGACGACCCATGCCCACGTGTTGTCCCGGGGTGCGATCGCCCTGACGATCCTCTTCTTCATCCTGGCGAAACGGAAATCATCGCCTTTCTTATGGGCGGCGACCGGATTCCTGGCCGCCGGGGCGTTCGCCTGCCGCCCCGTCGAAACGACGGCCCTCCTATTCCCCCTCCTCGCCGATTTTGCGGCCGGCGCGGTCCGGGCGAAAGGCCCGAACAGGCGGCCCCTGGTTTATTTCGTCCTCGGAGCCATCCTCCCGCTGGCCCTCTTCGCCCTTTACAACGGGTTGATCACCGGGAATCCCGCCGTCCCGCCGCGCTTTTTCATGGAAGGTCCCGGCGACACCATCGCCGGCGAATCCCTGTGGAACCGCCTGGGAGCCAACTCCGGCTACAACCTCGTCATGCTCGCGGTCTGGTTCCTTGGCCCGCTGGGGGTCGCGGCCGTGATCTTCGGCGCCGGCCGCAACCGGTTGACCCGCCTTCTCAGCCTGGGCGTCGCCCTGAATCTCCTGGCCGGACTCCTCCACGACAATCACGGCCTTCACATCGTCGGCCCGATTCACTATTCGGAATGCGCCGTCCCCCTGACAATCATCGCCCTGGCCGGGTTGATTACGATCAAGGACAAGCTGGGGCGAGCCGGGTTGGCGGCGCCGGTGTTCGCCGCGATGGTTGCCTCGACGCTGGTTTTCGGGATGGGGACGTTCATCGCCTGGCATGGGGGCGCCTTGAAAGCCCAGGCCCGGATTCAAAGCGAGCTCTACGGCCGAATCGAAGAAACCCTCGAATCCCGGGGGACGGCCGGGGCCGTCGTCATCGCCCCCCGATTTGCCGACGTTTGGCGGGCCATCCCGGAGTTCAATGAACGGGGCACCTGGGTATTCGAGTGGAGAAGAGCCCGGCCCGACCTTTCCGATCGCTATTTGATCGTCCAGGATGTTCCGGACGCCGTTGAGATCTTCCGGAAGAAATTTCCCGGCCGGCCCGTTTTCAGGCTGAGCGTCGGGTCGCGGCCCCCCTATGTGACTCTCGCTCCGGCCGACCTTTAGGAATCCGGCCCGTCATCGCGGTCCGGACAAAATCCCCTTATAGAGCAACCGCCTCAGAAAACCGTTAAGAACCGCCCGCCTCCTCCCCCGCCGTAGATCAACGGGCTTGAGTCCGAACCGGACATCGCTTCCGAGAACGCCGGCAAACGCCTGGAAGTCGCGGCTCTGGGACGACCGGGTCCGGGTGCTCTCGGCCGTCCGGGAAATCCGGAAGGCGCAGAGCGGGTCGGCGCTCATTGAAAGGCTTCCCTCCAGGAGGAGCCGGGCCCAGAAATCCAGGTCGATCAGATAGACGTTCCCAGGATTGAAGAGACCTGTCCGCTCGACCAGGTCGGCCCTCATCAGGACGGCCGCCGGCTCGCCGATAAGGTTCGTTCCGGCCCGGATGCAGCGCCGGACGGCCTCGCGCCCCGGGATCACCCGGCCCTTGCCGGGAAAAGCCCGACGCATGATTTTCCGGCCCCGCTCATCGATCACATCCCGGGCGCAGGAAACCAAGGCGATCTCTCCCGGGGGCTGATCCTCAAACGCGGCTATCTGGCGTTCAAGGCAGCGCGGGTAGAGGAGGTCGTCGCCGGGGAGAACCTTGATCCATCGGCCCCGGGCTTCCCCCAGGGCCTTGTTCCAATTGGCCGCCAGCCCGAGATTCCGGTCGTTTTCGATGTACCGGATCCGCGGATCATCGTAGGCCCGGATCTTTTCCCGGGTTCCATCCCGGGAGAGATCGTCGACGATAATCAGCTCGAAGCCGCCGAAGGTTTGGCCGAGAACGGACCGGATCGCCTCATCGATGAAAAGTTCATTATTGAACGACGGAATGCAGACGGAAATCAGAGGCGGGCCCGGGAAGCTCATCTCCCCCCTCTTTTATCACAGGGTCCGGCCGGGGAGAAGCCCCGGGCGGGTGATTCGGCCCGAAACCGTTTGACATCGATTTTTCCTTTGATTAGGCTAACGAGGGACCGGGTCGGCCCCCCTTTTATGAAATATCGAGAAGCCTCCTTTGCCATCTTCGGCCTCGGCGCCGGCGCGGCCAGCTTCGTCCGCAACGGATTCACCCCCGGTTTCCGCGTCGCCGCCTCGGCCGTCCTCCAACCGCTCAACAGTTACACCCGTTTTCCCGAGTATCACTTTCTCGACCGGGAAATCGCCGCGCTCCTCTCGGACCGGCCCTCCCCTTCGGTTCTCCCGCGCCTACTGGATATCGGAAGTCCGAAACTGTTCGGATTCCACCTGGCTCGAAGATATCCGGTCACCGTCGTTCTGACGGACATCAGTCCTCTCAATATCGAACCCTACAAAAAAATGTGGACGGCCCTGCGCTCCGGAGCCCGGGGACGCGTCGTTTTTGAGACCCGCGACGCCCGGCGGCTGACCGATCCAGACGACGCCTACGATGCCGTTTACGCCATGAGCGTCCTCGAGCATATCGAGGGAACGGCGGGAGACACAGCGTCCGTGGAGGAAATGATCCGGGTGACGAAACCCGGCGGCCTCCTGGCCTTCAGCGTTCCCTTCGGGCCTGTTTATCAGGAACAGACCATCCGTGGCATCGCCCACGCAGTCGAACGCACCGAACGGGACACCCTCCACTTCTTCCAGCGCATCTACGACCCGGTTCAATTCGAAAGGCGGCTGCGCCGCCCGCTCCTCGGGCGGATCGATTTTGAGCGGGTTCGAACCATCGACCGCCGCCCGTCGGCGCTCCTTCGGGGTTGTCATTTTCTTCGGGGTCACCTGCCGGAAAGCATCCTGACCGGGCTCGGCTTCCTCAATCCTTTCCTGAGCCTGGCCTTGAACCGGGACCGGGCCGGCGTCGTCCTGCCGGAAATCGCCTCCTATGGACCCATCCATCGGTTCGGCGATATCTTCGCCGACCTGGTCTACGCAGGACGGAAAGCGCCCAAGGCATGAACATCCTTCTGGTCAATCCATATTCCGCGGACGCCCCGGCCTTGGCCCCCTGGCCGCACCTGGGCCTGGCCATCCTCGCGGCCCGGGCGCGGGAACACGGCCACGAAGTCCGGGTGGTGGACTACGCTTTTTCCCCCGGCGCCCCCCCGATCGACGCTTGGCTGTCCGATTTCCCCCCCGATTTTTGCGGCCTGACGCTCTACACGGCCCACATGAAAGAAGCCCGGAAAACGATCCGGGAGATCCGGACAAGGACGTCGGCTCCGATCGTTCTCGGCGGCCCCCATGCGACACTCAACGCCGAAAGCCTCGCCCGGGAACATCTCGGCGATTGGATCTTCCGGGGTGAAAGCGACCGCTTGTTCGGGGAAATGATTCCCCGGATCTCTCCGGAAACCGAAACCCGGGTCGTCACGGCCGAACCGCCGGACCTCTCCACGGTGCCGATTCCCGATTTCGGACCGGCCTTCGGCTCCGAAACGATGCGGACGTATCCGGTCCAGCTGTCGCGCGGGTGCCCCTTCTCCTGCAATTTTTGTTCGGTGAAACTCCTCTCGACAAGGGTCGTTCGGTATCGCGACCTCCAGGTCTGCCTGGACGAAATCGCCGAAGCGGTCCGAACCCGGAAGAGTCTCCGGGAAATCCGGATTGTCGACGATTGCCCGACATGCCGAATGGACAACTTCAAGACATTTCTTCGCCGCTATCGCGATCAACGCCTCGGCCTGCCCCTCCATATCGACAACCTTCGAGCGGATCGGATAGACGGGGAGATGCTCGACCTGATCAAGGACATCGGCGTCGACCATCTCTGCATCGGCGTTGAGAGCGGCAACCGGGCCGTTTTCGATGAAATTCACAAGGGCGAAACCTTGGAGGACATCCTCGCCGCAGCCCGCCTGATCAAGAGCAAGGGATTCCGTCTCTACACCTGTTTCGTCGTCGGCTTACCCGAAGCCACCCCCGCCGCCGAACGGGATTCCATCCGATTGGCCAAATCCCTCAGACCGGATTGGATCTATTGGAACCTGTTTCAACCGCACAAGGGAACGGCCGCCCGGGCCTGGTTTGAAGCGCACGGCCGGATCTTCGCCGAGGAAAACACGAACAGCTTGATGGGGCTGAAACTGACCGCGGCCGCCCCCCCCTGCGACTCGCCCGAGTTTCCGGCCGAAGAGCGGATTCGGGTTCACCTGACCGCATCCCTGGAGACCGGAGCCTACTGGCTCAACCCCTTGTACATTCCGGGATACATCCGCCTGATCTCTTCCCGCCGCCTCTGGCGCTCATTCTTCGCCGGACTTCCCTCGGCCGTCCGGATCAACTCGAACATGTTGATCCATAAGGTTCAGGCGGCTCGGGCCGCCCGGCGCGCCAGCCGGAGACGGGCAAAGGCCTTCGAATGAGAATCGCCGTCGTCGTTTCGACTTTTCCTCCCTACCAGGGAGGAATGGGCAATATGGCCCGCTCCTATGCCGAGGGCCTTTCCCGGCACGGACATGACGTGGTTGTCTTCTGCCCGGCCGGACGGCGGGTGAAGCCGGAACCGTCGGCTTCATACGGCATCCACAGGTTGAAGCCCTGGGGACGGTTCAGGAATTCCGCCTTTCTCCCCCAGCTCTCGGCTCGTTTAGCCGGCTTTGACCTCGTCAACCTCCATTACCCCTTCTACGGCGGAGCGGAGTTCGCGCTCCTGAACAAAAAGCTCCGCGGGACGAAGCAAGCCCTCGTCCTGAATTTTCAAATGGACAATTTCGGGACGGGCCTGGCCGGACTCATCCAGGACGCTTATCGACATCTCCTTCTTCCCTCGATGATCACGGCCGCCGACCGGGTGATCGTCACGTCCTTTGATTACGCCGCGCATTCATCTGTCGCCGGATTTGTCCGCCGTTTCCCCGGCAAGTTCGCCGCCGTCCCCCCCGGCGTCGACACGGACCGGTTCGCTCCCGGCCCGAACAACCGGGAACATCCGTCTTCCCGCCGGATCGCGTCGGACGGCGACCTCGTTCTCTTCGTCGGCGGACTCGATCAGGCCCATGCCTTCAAAGGGGTTGGATTTCTTCTCGAAACCTGGGCCCGGATGGATCGCCGCAACCGGACTCTTCTGGTCGTCGGGCGGGGAAACCTGAGGGAGCGGTACATCCGGCGGGCCGCAGCCCTCGGCCTAGCTGAAAGCGTCGTCTTTGACGACACCGTCGGGGACGCCGACCTCCCCGGCGTTTACCGGTCGGCCGACTTGGTCGTTCTCCCTTCCCTGGACCGGTCCGAAGCGTTCGGCATCGTCCTCATCGAAGCCCTGGCCTCGGGAGTTCCCGTCGTGGCCGCCGATCTTCCCGGCGTCCGAAGCGTCGTCGAAAACGGGACCAACGGGTTCACCTTCAAGGTCGGGGACTCTCTCGACCTGGCGGCCAAGATCGACCTCTGTCTGAAGGATCAACTTCTCCACGACCGAATGGCCGCGGCCGCCAGGGCCGCCGCCCTCTCCCGCTACCGGGAATCGGCCCTCTGGGCCGAAATCGACCGGATGATGAAAGAGGCGGCAACATGAGCCCCCGTTCCGCACCCAGGGTCCGGCTGTTCCGGTTCGCGGCCATGTTGATTATCGGGGTCGGGTCGCTTTTCGTCCTCAAGGAGCTCGGATATCTCGACCTGGGAGCGATCGCCGAGGCCTTCCGCCGGAAAGGTTTCTGGATCGGCCTGGTCGTCCTCAGCCTGGCCGGCTTGCTGCTTCTCAGCGCGATCCGGTTTTTCATCCTGGCCAAGGCGCTGCGCCTCCCAGTCCGCTTTCCGGATGTCCTGGCGGCCAACCTGGTCGGACAGGCCGTCGGCCAATGGCTTCCAGGATCTCTGGCCTTGACCGAGATTCTTCGATTCGGCGTCATGGCCAAGCTGAGGGTGAAAGGGGAGGCCGAAACCGTCGACTTCGGAGCCGGCCCCAAAGGCCGCCTCGGCCTGGCCATCATCATCGACCGACTTCTGGGGCTGGGGGCGATGTTCGCCGTCGGCGGTCTGGCAGGATTCTGGCTTCTCGCCGTCAAGAATCAAATCGCCCCGGTCCAGGCTCTTGCCGTCGGCCTCCTCTCCGCGCTGTCCCTCGTTCTCGGGCTGGCGGCCTTGGCCGCGCCCTTCCGGTCGAACCGGCTCATCAGGAAGGCCGTTCTGAAGATATCCGGATCGGAACCGGTCCGGGGCGATGATCCCGAAGCCTCCCCCCGGGGGATTCGGGGTTTCGTTCGCCGGTCGGCCCGGAAAATCCTTCAGATTCTCGAGGCCGCCGAGCAACTGCAATCCGGCGGAAACCGGGCTTCCGTTCCCCTGCTCCTCAGCCTGGCCGCGGCGTTGTTCAATCCCCTGACGCTTTATTTTGCGTCTATCGCCGCCGGACCTTCCCTGCCGTTCCCGGTCATCCTGGCGGCGATTCCGTTCACCGTCGCCGCGATTTTTCTTCCGTCGGGAATCGCCGGGTTCGGCGGGCCCCAGTTGTTGGCCGCGGGTGTTTTCCCGCTCTTCGGAGCCGATCCCGGAATCGTGGTCACGGCCTGTCTTCTGCAAAACACCATCGTCCTGGCCGGACAGACGGTCGGAGGAGCCTTGGGCGTCGCCCTGCTTTCCGACCGAATAACCCTCCGGCCGGGGAAGAGAGACTGACATGGACTCCACGCGATGCCTTTCCGTCGTCGTCCCCGTTTATTCCGAAGAGACGATCATCCCCGAATTCTACCGCCGGACGAAGAGCGTCCTTGCCGGCCTGGCCGACCGGTTCGATCACGAAATCCTGTTCGTCGACGACGGCAGCCGGGACGGGTCGGCGGCCGTGCTCAAGGAACTGAGCGGGCGGGATGACCGGGTGAAAGTCCTCTTCCTCTCCCGCAACTTCGGCCACCAGTTCGCCATCACCGCCGGCCTGGATCACACCCGGGGGGATATCGTCGTCACGATCGACGGCGACCTCCAGGATCCCCCGGAGGTCATTCCGGACATGATCAAGAAATGGGAGGAGGGGGTTAAAGTCGTCTACGGCATCCGGAAGAAACGGCAAGGCGAGAATGCCTTCAAGCTCCTGACGGCCAAGCTTTTCTACCGATTGATCCGGCGTCTCAGCGACACGAAAATGCCGCTCGACGCGGGCGATTTCCGGCTGATGGACCGCCGCGTCGTCGAAGCCCTGCGGACCTTGAAGGAGGAGAACCGCTACCTCCGGGGGCTGGTCAGCTGGGCGGGATTCACCCAGAGCGGAATCCTCTATCAGCGGGATCGCCGGTACGCCGGGAAGACGAAATTCTCCCTCAAGAAGATGATTCGCTTCGCCCTGGACGGAATCCTGAGTTTCTCCGACAAGCCGCTCAAGCTTGCCGCCTATTTCGGATTTTTCATCACGCTGGGCGCCTTCGGGATGGCCCTGCGGGTGTTGATCGGGAAGCTTCGGCACCCCGAGGTGCTCGTCTCCGGATGGACGTCGCTCATCCTGGCCGTCCTTTTCATCGGCGGCATCCAACTGATTTCGCTCGGTATTCTGGGTTTATATCTCGGGCGCCAGTACCGGGAAGTCAAGAGACGGCCGTTGTACATCGTCGCCGAAAAAGCCGGTTTCGACACCGCTCCGGCGGACGGTCCGGACAGCCCCGCTCCCTTGTCTTCGCCCGAACCCTGTGCTATCGTTTTTACCGAGGTCAACAAACCATGAACAAACGCTTGCTGTCCCTCGCCCTTCTGGCCGCGGCGGCCTTCGCCCCGGCCGGCCTTTTCGCCCAGGACCGCATCCTGGACGTTCCATACGTTCCGACGAAGTTTCCGGTCGTCGATGAGATGCTGAAGATGGCCGGTGTGGCTAAAACCGACCTTCTCTACGACCTGGGCTGCGGAGACGGACGGATCGTCATCGGAGCCGCCCAGAAATACGGCGCCCGGGGCGTCGGCATCGACCTCGACCCGGCCCGGATCCGCGAATGCGAATCCAATGCCGCCAGCGCCGGCGTGACCGAACAGGTCAAATTCTACATCGGGGACCTCTTCGAGGCCGACTTCCGCGAGGCCTCGGTCGTTTCCATGTATCTGTTGACTTCGGTCAACCTCAAGCTCCGGCCCCGCCTCCTTCGGGAGCTTCGGCCGGGCACCCGGGTCGTTTCCCATAACTTCGGGATGGACAACTGGAGACCCGACGCCTCGTCGGAAGTGGATGTGGACGGCATCCGCCACGACGTCTACTTGTGGGTGATTCCGGTCAACGCCAGCGGGGCCTGGGCCTGGACGATGAAAATCGACGGAAAAACGACCCCGGTCCGGGCGACCTTGGCCCAGAAGTACCAGTACGCGACGGGCACGGCGACAGTCGACGCGGAGACGATCGAAGTCAAAAACGCCAAGGTCCAGGGCGACCAGGTCCGTTTCACCCTCGACATCCCGGCCGACGGCAAGACGGTTTCGTTCGCTTTCGAGGGCAA
>JAFGEN010000372.1 GCA_016931595.1 Candidatus Aminicenantota bacterium
CCGGACGTCCCCACTCCTAGGCCGATCATCGATGCCGTCCGGGCCTTCAACGACCCGATCTTAGGCTATGGCCCGGCCCAGGGTTTCCTGGAGCTCCGGCAGGCCATCGCCGATTATTTCGGGGGATACGGCATATCGCTTCACGCCGACAACGTCATCATCACCCTGGGCGGGTCGGAAGCGATCCTCCTGGCCTTCGCCGTCGTCGGCGACCCGGGCGACGAAATCATCATCCCCGAGCCGTTCTACACCAACTACAACGGCTACGCCTCGTTGGCCGACCTCAAGGTCGTCCCCCTGACCCTGAAAGTCGAGGATGGGTACCGCCTGCCGCCGGCGGCCGATTTCGAGGCCAAGATCACCCCCCGAACCCGGGCCGTCGTCCTCTGCTCCCCCAATAATCCCACGGGCTCGGTCTACACGGACGAGGAATTGCGGCGGGTGATCGACATCGCCAAAAAGCACAATCTCTACATCATCGGCGACGAGGTTTACAAGGAGTTCATCTACGACGGGCTCACCCACAAAAGCCTGATGGAATACGAGGACGCGAAGGACCGGGTCATCGTCGTCGATTCGATCTCGAAGCGGTTCAGCTGCTGCGGGGCCAGAATCGGCGCGGTCATCACCCGGAACGAAAAGGTTCACGGGGCGATGCTCCGGTTCGCCCAGGCCCGCTTATGCCCGCCGACGATCGAGCAACGAGCCGCGATCGCCGCCTACAAGATGGGGATCGGCTACTTCGAGCCCGTCCGCCTGGAATACCAGCGGCGCCGCGACGTCATGTTCGAGAGCCTGTCGTCCATCCCGGGCGTTGTCGTCCGCAAGCCCCAGGGCGCTTTCTACATGAGCGTCCGCCTGCCGGTCAAGGATGCGGAGCGGTTTGTGACCTGGATGCTGACCGATTTCCGCCTGGACGGGGAGACGGTCATGGTCGCCCCCGAATCGGGATTCTACGGCACACCGGGCAAGGGGCTGGACGAAATCCGGGCGGCCTATGTCCTCAAGGAAGAGGACCTGGTGAAAGCCCTGAAGATCTTCCGGGCCGGCCTGGAGAAGTATAAAACCACGGTCGAAAAATAATCTTCCCGCGGCCGGACATTCGCGATTGACCGGCCTTCCCGAGTTGTTGTATAGTTCAGCGTTTCACATTCAGATCACGGAGAAGGAGTCTTACATGAGCCCGAAATACGTCTACTTCTTCGGCGCCGGTTCGGCCGAAGGCAACATGAAGATGAAGGACCTCCTCGGCGGCAAGGGCGCCAACCTGGCCGAAATGGCCGGACTGGGTCTGCCCGTTCCCCCCGGGTTCACCGTTTCGACCGCCGTCTGCGACCTGTTCTACAAGAATAAAAAGCGGATTCCCGAGGCCGTCCGGGCCGAAGTCGAGAAAAACCTCCGCAAGCTCGAAAAGACCGTCGGCCAAAAGCTCGGCGACGCGGCCGATCCGCTACTGGTCTCCATCCGCTCCGGCGCCCGGGCCTCGATGCCGGGGATGATGGACACCATCCTCAACCTCGGCCTGAACGAGAAGACGGTCGCCGCCCTCATTCGGAAGACCGGAAACGCCCGCTTCGCCTACGACTGCTACCGGCGGTTCATCCAAATGTACGGCGACGTCGTCCTGGGCCTTAAGCCCGTCGACAAGGCGGATATCGACCCGTTCGAGGCGATCATCGAGAACAAGAAGCATGAGCGCGGCATCGAGAGCGATATCGACCTTACGGCCGAGGACCTCAAGGACCTGACCGTCCGGTTCAAGGCCGCGATCAAGGACAAGACCGGCCACGATTTCCCCGAGGACCCGATGAAGCAGCTCTGGGGAGCGGTCGGGGCCGTCTTCAGCTCCTGGATGAACGACCGGGCCATCGCGTATCGCAAGATGTACGACATCCCCGAATCCTGGGGGACGGCGGTCAATGTGCAGCTCATGGTCTTCGGCAACATGGGCTCCGACTCCGGCACCGGCGTGGCCTTCACCCGCGACGCGGCCACCGGCGAGAACGTCTTCTACGGCGAATACCTGATGAATGCCCAGGGCGAGGACGTCGTCGCCGGAACGCGGACGCCTCTTCAGATCGTTCAGATGAAAAAGGACGACCCGAAGTCCTACGCCCAGCTCGAAAAGATCCGCAAGATCCTGGAAAAGCATTACACCGATATGATGGACGTCGAGTTCACCATCCAGCAGGGCAAGCTCTACATGCTCCAGTGCCGTGTGGGAAAGCGCACCGCCTTTGCCGCGATCAGAATCGCCGTCGACATGGTCGGCGAGAAGCTCATCTCCGAGAAGGAAGCCCTCTCCCGGGTCGAACCCGACCAGCTCAACCAGCTCCTTCGGCCGATTTTCGACCCGGCCGAGAAAGCCGCTGCGGTCAAAGCCGGGCGGCTCGCGGCCAAGGGCCTCAACGCCGGTCCGGGCGCCGCTTCCGGACGGGTCGTGTTCAATTCCGTGGACGCCGAGGAATGGGCCGGCCGGGGCGAAAAAGTCATTCTCACCAGGATCGAAACCTCGCCCGAGGACATCAAGGGCATGAACGCGGCCGAGGGGATCCTGACGGCCCGCGGGGGCATGACCTCCCACGCCGCCCTGGTCGCCCGGCAGATGGGCCGGGTCTGTGTCGCCGGCTGCGGGGACCTTCTGATCGACTACGCCAAGCGGGAAATGACGGTCAAGGGCCGGACCATCCGCGAGGGCGACTGGATTTCCCTCGACGGTTCGACCGGCGAGGTCCTCGAGGGCCGGGTCCAAACCAAGCCCTCCGAAGTCCTCCAAGTCCTGATCGATCAAACCCTGGCCCCCAAGGACGCCCCGGTCTACCGGACGTTCGCCAAGATCATGGCCTGGGCCGACAAGTTCCGGACCCTCAAGATCCGGACCAACGCCGACCAACCCGACCAGTCCGCCAATGCCGTGGCCTTTGGGGCCGAGGGCATCGGCCTCTGCCGGACCGAGCACATGTTCTTCGGCGAGGGCAAGATCGGCCCGATGCGGGAGATGATCCTGGCCGATACCGTTGAGGAGAGGAAAGCCGCCCTGGCCAAACTCCTTCCGCTCCAGCGGCATGATTTCGCCGGCATCTTCGAGGTCATGAACGGCCGGCCGGTGACCATCCGGACGATCGACCCGCCGCTTCACGAATTCCTGCCCCACTCCGAAAAAGACCAGCGGGCCCTGGCCGCCGACATGGGCATCTCCTACGAGAAGGTGAAAGCGCGCGTCGATTCTCTCCATGAATTCAACCCGATGCTGGGCTTGCGCGGCTGCCGGCTGGGAATCATTTATCCCGAGATCACGGCCATGCAGGCCCGGGCCATCTTTGAAGCCGCGGCCGAGACCAAAAAGAAAGGGATTCCGGTCGAGCCCGAAGTCATGATTCCGCTGGTCGGCCACGTCAAAGAACTGGCCGACCAGGAACAAGTCGTCCGCCGGACGGCCGCCGCGGTCATGAAGGAGCGGGGCGTGAAGTTTCCGTACCTCGTCGGGACGATGATCGAAGTCCCGCGCGGGGCCCTCACCGCCGACGAGATCGTCTCCGTGGCCGAGTTCTTCAGCTTCGGAACCAACGACCTGACCCAGATGACCATGGGCGTGAGCCGCGACGATGCCGCCAAGTTCCTTATCCCTTATGTGGAGCGCGAGATTTACCCCAAGGACCCGTTCGAGGTCATCGACCGGGACGGCGTGGGCAAGCTCATGAAGATCGCCGTGGAAAACGGCCGGGGAGCCCGGCCCGGTCTCAAGCTCGGTATCTGCGGCGAGCACGGCGGCGAACCCTCGAGCGTCGAGTTCTGCCACCTCATCGGCTTGAACTACGTCAGCTGCTCGCCCTTCCGGGTGCCGATCGCCCGCCTGGCTGCAGCCCGGGCGGCCATCATGAACGCCCCCGCGGCCGGAAAAGCCGCCCCGGCGAAGAAGAAGGCGGC
>JAFGEN010000090.1 GCA_016931595.1 Candidatus Aminicenantota bacterium
CCGATATGGTCGACGCCCAGGGCGAGACAGCGCTCCGCCTCTTCCGGCGTTTGGATTTCATAGATTTGGACGATCATTTCGCTTTCGGGGATTGACTATACGTTTCCTTCCGCTCGAGGTCAACCGGTCCGCTCCAGGATGGGTTTCGATTCACTGTTGCATTTCGGGCGGGGAAACGGGATGATCCCGGGTGCCGGAAGGGAACGCGATGAACGGGGCAACAAAAGGGGAAGACGCGGCGTAATGTTCATGACGGAGGAAGACAACCATAATGAAACCTCTTCCCTTATTTGGAATATTGACCCTGGGAGTGTGTCTCTCGAGCCCGATTTCAGCTGATGTCCCGGAAGGACGCGGGATTCAAGCCTCTCCGGCTTCGAATGAAAGCGGGATCGTCCGTCGTCCGGCGCCTCTGGATTTCAAGAGGGGCGACTTGACGGTTTGGCCGTCCCGCGGGAAAAAGACCGAAGCGATCGACCTTCGGAGCTACGACCTGAGCGGATGGGACCTAGGGAGCAAGGGGGCCGACCTCGTTTCAGCCGACTTCGACAGCCGGACGAAATGGCCGGGCCGGCTCCCGGACGGCTTCGATCCCGTCCGGATGATGGATCTCGGCCGAAATCCGGGGCTGGGAGTCCGTTCGCTTCACGAGCGGGGGATCACCGGCCGGGGCATCGGGATCGCGATTATCGACCAGACGCTTTTAACGGATCACGTCGAGTATCGCGACCGTCTGCGTTTGTATGAGGAGATCGGCCTCGATCTCTATCCCGCTCAAATCCATGGACCGGCGGTGGCCTCGATCGCCGCCGGGAAAACGGTCGGCGTGGCCCCCGAAGCCGACCTCTACTATATCGCTTCTTTCTTCGGCTCTGGCACGGCGGGCGAATTCAGCCGGGATTTCACCTTCAGCGCTCAAGCGGTCGACCGACTTCTTGAAGTCAACCGGACGTTGCCCCGGAAAAACCGCATCCGGGTCATTTCCCTTTCCATCGGCTGGGATCCGAGGGAGAAGGGGTACGCGGAGATGTGCGCCGCGGTCGATCGGGCCAAAGAAGCCGGGATTTTCGTCGTCTCCTCGTCCCTGACCCCAACCTATGGGGACAAACTCCGCTTTCACGGACTGGGACGCGAACCGCCGGCCGACCCGGACGCAGCGGCCTCCTATGGCCCCGGGTCCTGGTGGGAAGACCAGTTTTATTCTTCGGGCGGCGGGCCGGCGAAAGGGGTGGAAACCCTGTTGATTCCCATGGATTCCCGCACCATGGCCGGCCCGACCGGAGCCGTAGATTATGTTTTTTACCGCAACGGAGGATGGAGCTGGTCCATTCCCTATATTGCCGGACTCTATGCCCTGTCCTGCCAAGTCGACCCGGAAATAACGCCCGAAATCTTTTGGGCCAAGGCTCTGGAAACAGGGGATACCGTCGTGATGCCGGCCCGCGAAAAAGCGGTCCGATCCCCGGAGGAAATCGAGCGGATGCTTCAGAAAAATTTCCTCGAACCGCTGGCCCAGCTGAAAGCCCGAACCAAGCCCGGCGACCTGGAAAAGATGATCGCCGAGGGTTACAACCGGATGACCGGTAAAAAGCTCGAGAAAATGAGTGAAGCCGATTTTATCGCTTGGGCCCGGACGATGGCCGAAGGACGGTCCGATCCGCGCCCGCTCAAAACGATCGTCAATCCCGTCCGCCTGATTGACGCCCTGGTCCGGCGCTGAACGCCTCCATCCCTTCGAAGGTCCCTGATGACCCGGTCTCGTTTTTTTGAACCGGGCCGGGGAGATTTGTCTTTTCCCCCGGACTGCTGTAGAAATATTCTTTTCTGCAATTGTTCTGAAGGAGTCGGACCATGAAAATATTCCGGATCATCATCCCGGCGGCCCTCATTCTGGCGGCCGGCCTCGGCCTGGCCCAGATGACGTCCTGGCACCAATGGACGTTTCTTCCGTCGGATCAGATGGACGAAATCATCGGCGAAATTTCGGGAGAGACCGCTTATCACCACATCATCGGCCTGGCGGCCTTCGCCCGCGACCGCAAGCCGGAGGAGTTTGCCGGGATGTTCGGGGAAGCCCAATACGTTCTGGACCGGTTGAAGGAATACGGCCTGGCCGATGCGGCGATCGTCCGCTTCCCCGGCGGGCAGACCTGGGATGGAGTCAAGGGAGAACTTTGGGAAGTGAGCCCGGGGCGGGAGAAAATCGCCTCCTACCAGGACCTGCGGACGATGCTCGTTCCCGGAAGTGCCCCGGCCGACGTGACGGCGGAGCTTCTCTGGGTCGGGGACGGGCGGCCGAACGATTTCGAAGGACTTGACGTCGCCGGAAAGATCGTCGTCACCTCGGGTTCCGCCTCTTCCGTTCATTCCCAGGCCTGCGGACAGAAGGGCGCCCTCGGCGTCGTTTCTTTCGCCTCGCAGCGTCCGCTCTTCGATCCTCTCCAGATCCCCTGGGGATCGATCGGCGGGAGAAGGGGAGGCCAGGCGGCAGAGACGAAATTCGCTTTCAGCATTTCTCCCCGGGAAGGTTATCTGCTCCGCAACCGCCTCCAGCGGGGCGAGAAAATCTCGGTCCGGGCCGTGGTCGAATCGTCCCAGGCCAAATACGAGCTCCAGGACATCGTCGCCTCGATTCCGGGGACCGACCCACATGCGGAGGAAGTGATCCTGACCGCCCATTTGTTCGAGGGGTACACGAAGTTTGGAGCGAATGACAACGCCTCGGGCTGCGCGGCCATTCTGGAAACGGGCCGGACCCTCAGGAAACTCATCGACGAAGGCCGGATCCCTCCGCCTAAACGGACGATCCGCTTCCTCTGGGCTCCGGAATTTTCCGGGACGATCCCTTACGTCAATGCCAACCTCGAACAAATGGGGCGAACTCTCTGCAATATCAACCTGGATATGGTCGGGGTCCAGTTAACCCGAAGCCTGGCCTTTTTCTGTTTCATGCGCTCCTCCTACGGCAATCCCCATTATGTCAACGACGTCGTCGAAAACTATTTCCGCTACGTCGGGGAATCCACCCGGGACTATGTGACCAACGGCATGGGCGGCGGCGCGAGCCGGCGGATCGTCGCTCCGACCGGGAGCGAGGAACCGTTGTATTATTACGTCGGGACCGATTTCGGGGCTTCCGACCACGCTGTATTCAACGACTGGGGTGTCGGCGTTCCCGGCCTGGTCCTCAACACCTGGCCGGACCAGTGGTACCACACGAGCGGCGACCGCCCCGAAAAAATCGACCCGACCCAGATGAAGAGAGCGGCGATCATCACCGCCGCCTCGGCCTACACGATCGCTTCGGCCGACGACCGGATGGCCGGGCAGATTGCGGCCGAAATTGTGAGCAACGCCTCGTTCCGCATCGGACACCAGCTGGCCCGGGGGCTGGATTTGATCAAGTCGTCTTCGACCGAGTCTTTCCCGGCCGCGGTCAAAAAAGGCCGAGCCTTCATCGAGGCGGCCGCGGTCAATGAGCGGGCCACGCTCGAATCCGTCGACCAGCTTGTTTCCGAGCCGGCGAAATTCGAACCCTACCTCGACGGGCTCAAGGCATCGGTAACGTCCCAGGAGCAGGGCGCCCTTCGGACCTTTGATGAAAACGTCCAATGGACGGCCCGAATCCTGGGCCTCGATGCGGGATCGGCCAAACCCACGGAGATTGAAGCCCGGGCGGCCAAAATCATCCCCAAGCCCGTCCTCGATAAGATCAGGGCAGAGGGATACGGGGGATATCAGGCCATGATCCAGGAGGCCTTGAAAACGGCCGGGAAAGCGCTCCCCAATCTCCGGCGCGTACCGACCGATGAGGTCCAGCTTCTCTGCGACGGCCGGAACTCCGCCTTGATGATCAAAAAAATGCTGGATACCCAGAACCGGGGCGAAACGACCCTGGAGGATGTCCTGGCATATCTTGAGATCCTGAAAAAAGCCGGCTTGGTCGACTACAAGTAACGGCTTGAGAATGATCTTCTAATGGATAATTTCCTAGTATTGTAGTATGATATCGACTGTTTTTGCGTATAAAGTGAAGCTCGACACCGGTTGAGATTGCTTTTTTAACGCCCTTCCAGAATCGACAGTGCCAGAAGGACAGGACTATGAACGCGAACTTTTTCCCCCAGTTTAACAACCGGAAGCCCGCTCGCCTTCTGGCTTCAGCCCTTGCTCTCTGTTGTTTCGCCTTCGCGGCCGCCCAAGACGCTGAGCCCCGTCCGTTCAGCCTGAAAGCCGCCCGGGAGTTTGCCGAGGCGAACAGTTTCGAGACGAAGCGTTCCCGGCTTGATTCCGAAACAGCCCGCTTGAAGCTCAAGGAGACGGTGGCGGTCGGGCTTCCTCAGATCACCTCCGCCGTCAGTTATACCGACAATCTGGAGCTCCCGACCAGCCTCATTCCGAATTTTTTCGAGGGGAAATTCGACGAGAAGATTCCCGTCCAATTCGGCACCCAGCACAACGCCACGGCCAATTTTCAGGTCCAGCAACTGGTCTTTAATGGGAGCTACTTCGTTGGTCTTCAGACGGCGAAGCTCTACCGGGACGTGGCCGACCTGGGCGTTGAACAGACGCGCCTGACCGTCATGGAAAACGTCACCGGAACGTATTACCTGATCCTGGTGGCGGAGGAAAACGAGCGCATCCTGAAATCGAGCCTGGCCGGCGTCGAAAAAACCGCCGGCGAAGTCCGGGAGCTGAACCGGGAGGGATTTGTCGCCGATACCGACGCCGACCTTCTCCAGATCACGGTCAACCAGATCCGGAACGCCCTCCACACCCTGGAACGGCAGAAAGACGTGGCCGCCAAGCTCCTGAAATTCCAGATGGGCTTGGACCTGGATGAGGACATCCGGTTGACCGATACCCTGGCCGATGTCCTGGCCGGAGTCGATGTGGATGGAGCGCTCCGGGCCGAATTCAGCCTCGAGACCAATGTCGAGTACCAATTGACCCAAGGGCAAGCCCGCCTGGCGGACATGGCCTTCAAGAACGAGAAAGCGAAATATTGGCCTTCGATCGCCGCCTTCTTCACATACCAGCAGAACGCCTACCGGAGCAGGTTCAATTTCTTCGGCTCCAGCGAACGCTGGTTTCCGTTCAAGATCCTCGGTTTCAACATCAGCATTCCGATTTTCCGAAGCGGCGCCCAAAGCGCCCGGGTTCAACAGGCCGGCCTTGCCGCCGAACAGGCTCACAGCGCGGCCGAGCAGGCCGCCCGGGGGATCCGGCTGGATCTTGAACAGACCAAGGCCCGCTTGCTCTCCGCCCGGGATAACTATCTCACCCAGAAGGACAATATGCGCTTGGCCGAAAGGGTCTACGGGGCGTCGCTGGAGAAATACCGTGAGGGCGTCGCTTCGAGCATGGAGTTGAGCCAGGCCCATGACAAGTTTCTTCAAGCCGAATCCGGATATATCCAGGCGTTGTCCGATTTCCTGACCACCCTGAACAAGCTCGACCGGATCAGCGCCGTGACCGCCCGATCCTGAAGGAATCCGACCATGACGAAAACACACCTCCGCATCTTCCTGGCCGCTTTCGCGGCCGCGGCCGCACTGACGTCCTGCCGGCCGCCCGATCCGTCGGCCGAGCTGGCCCGCCTGGAAAAACAGCGCGACGCCCTGACCGCCCGAATCGAACTTCTCAAAGCCGGTTCGAATCCCGGGGGCCTGGCGGTGCCGACCGCGGCGCCGGCCGCCGTTCAAATCGAAATGATCAAACCGGCGCTCTTCATCCATGTCATCAACGCTCAGGGGATGCTGGAGTCGGAAACGAACATTCTTATTTCGCCTCTTGCTTCCGGCGCGGTGAGGAAGATCCATGTCTCAATCGGCGACCGGGTCGAGCGGGGCCGCCTCCTGGCCGAATTGGATGCGTCCGTTCTCCAAAGCTCCATCGCCGAAGTCGAATCGTCCCTCGGACTGGCCCGGACGATTTTCGAAAAACGCGAGCGTCTCTGGCAGAAGAAAATCGGAAGCGAAGTCGAATACCTCCAGGCCAAGGCCGGCAAGGAATCGCTGGAGAAACGGCTGGCGACCCTGAACGAGCAGCTCGCCCTGACCAAAATCACCGCCCCGATCGAAGGGACCATCGATGATATCCTCATCAAGGAGGGCGAAGCGGCGGCCGCCGGGTTCGGCGCCATCCGCCTCGTCCAGAGAAGCCGCTTGAAGGTCAGGGCCGCCCTGTCCGAAAACTACGCGTCCCGGGTCCGGCGCGGCGATTCCGTCCGGGTTCGGATCCCTGTCGCCGGAGTGGAATACGACCGCCGGATCGACGCCGTTTCCCAGGTCATCGACCCCCGGAATCGGACCTTCCAGGTCGAAGTCCTGCTCCCCGGCGACGAGCGGATCAAGCCGAACATGATGGCCGTTTTAACGATCACCGATTACCGCAATCCGGAGGCGCTGTCTGTCCTGAAGAACATCGTCCAGGAAACGGGGCAGGAGAAGTTCCTCTTCGTTGCCGAACCGAAGGACGGCGGATTCGTCGCCCGCAAGAGGATCGTCCGGACCGGCGCGGAATCCGAGAACCGGGTGGAAATTCTCGAGGGATTATCGGACGGCGAGGCCGTCGTGTCCTTCGGATTCCAGAAATTGGCCGACGGCCAACCCTTGATCGTCGACGACTCCTCCCGCTGAAGCCGGGACGGATCGTTTGAGGAGAACCTCGATGAGTTTCCGGGAATTCAAACCCGCCAGCATCGCCGTCGACGGACGGACGACCGTCTTCATTCTGCTCATCATGATCGTCCTCTTCGGCGTGATGCAGTACCAGGCCACGCCCAAGGAGGAAATGCCCGAAATCGTCTTTCCGTATTACATGATCGGGACGATTTATCCGGGCACGTCGCCGGCCGACGTGGAAAACCTGATTACCCGGCCCTTGGAAAAGCAGCTCAAGGGAATCAACGGAGTCAAGAAAATCAGCAGCAATTCCATCCAGGACTATTCCTCGATTTTCATCGAGTTCGACATCACGGCCGACGACATGCAGGCCTACCAGGATGTCAAGCAGGCGGTCGACGACGCCCGGTCCCAGCTTCCGAGCGACCTGATCCGCGATCCTCAAATCCGGAGAATCGACCTGTCCGAGATCCCGGTTCTCTATATCAACCTGACCGGCGAACTCGGACTTGTCCGCTTGAAACAACTGGCCGAGGATCTCCAGGACCGGATCGAGGGGCTGGAAGAAATCACCCGCGTGGATATTGCCGGTGCGCTCGACCGGGAGGTCCAGATCAACGTCGACCTCTATAAAATGCAGGCCGCCGGCCTGAATTTTAACACCATCCGAAACGCCGTAGCCTCGGAAAACCTGATTCTCTCGGGCGGCCGTGTCGACACCGACGGGATGCGCCGCAACCTCCGGATCGTCGGCGAATTCACGTCGGTGTCCCAGATCGGGGCGATCATCCTCCAGGACGGCATCACCCTCGGAGACATCGCCGAGATCACCGACGGATTCAAGGACCGGGAGAGCTATTCGCGGCTCAATTCCCAAGACGTCGTCACCCTCAATGTCATCAAGCGGGGCGGCAAAAACCTGATCGCGGCCTCGGACAAGATCCAGGCCATCCTGGCCGACTTCAAGGCTTCGGTCCCGGACAACCTGGTCATCACCGTGTCCGGCGACAGCAGCAAAAAGACCCGCCACGGGGTCAGCGATCTGTTCAACACCATCATCCTCGGCTTCGTCGTCGTTGTCTTCGTCCTGATGTTTTTCATGGGGCGGATCAACGCGATCTTCGTCGGGGCGGCCATCCCCTTGTCGATGTTGATCTCCTTTATCTTCCTTCCCCTGATCGGCTTCACCCTGAACAAGGTCGTCCTGATGTCCTTCATCCTCGTCCTCGGGATTGTCGTGGACAATTCGATCGTCGTCGTGGAGAACATCTACCGTCATTTCATGACGACCGAAAACCTCCCCATCATTCCGGCGACCAAGAAGGCGGTCGGTGAGGTCGCCCCGGCCGTGTTCACGGGGACGCTGACGACGATGGCGCCCTTCTTCCCGTTGGTCTTCACTCCGGGCATTGCCGGACGGTTCATGTCGTTCCTGCCGATTACGATCATCCTTTCCCTGACCGCCTCCCTGCTCGTCGCCTATTTCGTCAACCCCGTCTTTGCCGTCGCCTTCATGAAATACCAGCCCCGGGAGAACACCCGCGTCGCGCCCCGCCTCTCCCGGCGGGCGCTGATCGGGTCGGGGGTCTCCATCGTCCTGGCCGCGGTCTTTTACGCCGTCGGGCCGATGCTGATCGCCAACCTCCTGGCGTTCGGCGTCCTGATGTTTTTCCTGATCCGGTTCGTCCTGGATCGTTGGGTCGACCGCTTCCAGAACCGTCTCATGCCCGCGTTCATGAAACGATACCGCCGGGCCCTGTCCTTCTGCCTGAAGGGCCGGCGTCCCTGGGCTGTCGTCGGGGCCGTCACGGCCCTCTTCCTGTCCTCCTTCCTGTTGATGAGGATCAGCCCCCCACGGGTCGTGTTTTTTCCCAGCGGCGAACCCAATGTCCTTTACGTCTACCTGACCATGCCGGAAGGGACGCATATCGAGGTCACCGACCGGATTTGCCGTGATGTGGAAGACAGTGTCCGGCGGATTATCGGAGCCGACAATCCCGACGTGGAGTCGATCGTTTCCAACGTGGCCGTGAACGCCGGCAGCAGCCTGTTTGAACGTTCCACCCAGGACAAGCTGGCCAAGGTGACGGTCACGTTCGTCGAATACAAGGAACGGAAGGGTTCGAAATCGACGCGGCAGCTTCTGGATGACCTCCGCCGGGAGCTGAAGGACGTTCCCGGCGCCCAAATCCGCATCGACCGGGAAGCCATGGGGCCTCCGGCCGGCGCTCCGGTCAACATCGAAATCAGCGGCGAGGACGTCGACGAGCTGATCGCCGTCACCTCCCGGCTGGAGGAATTCATCACGGCCCTGGGGATTCCGGGCATCGAGCGCTTCAAATCGAGCATGGAAGTCAGCAAACCCGAGATCATTCTCGAAATTGACAGGGAGAAGGCCAACCGCCTGGGATTGTCCACGGCCCAGATCGGCTCCGCCCTCCGGACGGCGATCTATGGGGTCGAAGTCTCCAAGTTCAAGGAGGGTGAGGACGAAATCCCGATCCAGATGCGCCTCGACCGCCGTTATCGCAACGACCTCGAAGCCCTGCTGAGCCAAACTCTCACGGTCAACGCCCGGGGCGGGAGCCCGGCCAAGGAGATTCCGATCTCGGCCGTGGCCCGGGTGTCCAATTTGAGCAGCGTCGGCGGAATCACCCGGATCGATAATAAGCGGGTCATCACCCTGAGCTCCAACGTGCTGACCGGATATAACGCCAACCAGATCATTCAAACGATTCGACAAGCCCTGCCGCGGTTCGAGCTCAAGCCGCGCTATACGGTGAGCTTCACCGGCGAACAGGACATGCAAAAGGAAGTCGGAGGTTTCTTCGGTAAGGCTCTCGTCATCGCCGTCTTCCTGATCTTTGTCATTCTTGTCGGGCAGTTCAATTCGCTGGCCAAGCCCGGGATCATCATCACTCAGATCTTTTTCAGCTTCACCGGCGTCCTCCTGGGATTCACCATTTTCAAACTGGAGTTTTCGGTCATGATGACGGGGATGGGCATCATCGCCGTGGCCGGGATCGTGGTCAAGAACGCGATCCTGATCATCGATTACACAGACAAGCTCTACGCCCAATTCGAAGACAAGCGGGAGGCGCTGGTTGAGGCGGCGGCCATCCGCCTGACGCCGGTTCTTCTGACGGCCTTGTCGACGATTCTCGGCCTCCTCCCTCTGGCGATCGGGATGAATTTCAACTTCGAGACCCTCTTCACCCGTCTCGATCCCCAATTCTACTGGGGCGGCGACAACGCCGCGTTCTGGAATCCTCTCGCCTGGACGATTATTTTCGGACTGACGTTCACCACGATCCTGACCCTGGTGGTCGTTCCGGCCATGTACGCGATCGTCATCGCCCGCCGGGACGAAAAGAAAACCCGAAAGGCCGGATC
>JAFGEN010000091.1 GCA_016931595.1 Candidatus Aminicenantota bacterium
TACCCGAAAGGCTGGGATTTCAACTACACCTCCCCCGTCTTCGATTTCTACCGGGACAAGAAATTCTATTCCTTCCGCCGGCTGACAAGCCTCGAACAAGCCCTTCAAACCTTCAAGGATTCCCTCAGGGGATACGTGGTCTGGGACCGGAACGTCAGGACGTCCCTGATCACGGCCTTCACGATCGCCGGCCTGGAGAAGGCCGTGGTCGTCGATGAGTCCCTGATCCCGATGATGACGGCCGCCGGCTTGTCCCCGATCGAAGACCTGCGCGGCCGGTTCGACGGCTGGACCGACGCGAAAATTTACGCCTGGGCCTACGACAAGTACGGAAGCCGCTGCAGCCGGGACTTCGTCATCTGGCTGGGCGGCGAGCACGGCCGAATCCTGAAGCCCGGCGTGGCGGATTGGGGCATGGTGAACGGGGCGTTCTTCAACGACCTCTCGACCAAGCCCGCCGACGCGGAGGAGTATGCCCTGGCCGATCAAATTCTCGGCCGGATGAATCCCTTGGCCATGGTCATGGGCTGGCATTCCTACAAAAAAGACCAGGAACGGGATCATGTTCGGCTGGTATCCAGCCACGGATTGCGAGTGGAAGGGCTCCACACGCTCCCGAACTTGAGCTTCGGACATCATGTGCCCGCCGTGCCGGGATTCGTCTACCGCAATCACCACAACCTCGTTCCAGGGCAACCCCCCGCCTCCGGTCAGAAGGTCTACATCGCCTGCGTCCAGACCGACGGCCTGGGCATCGGGGCCTGGCACGAACCGGGACGGGGAACGATCCCCTACGCCTGGGAAGTGATCATGAACTACAGCTGGCTGGCCCCGGCTATGATGGAATATTTCTACAGCACGGCGACGCCGAACGATTATTTCGTCGGGGCGCTCGGCGGCCCGGGCTATGTCTATCCCAAGGCCGTGCCGAAGGACAAGCTTCCCGGTTTGATCGCCAAAGCGAAGGAGATGATGGACCTCCTGGACCTTCGGGTCTTCGAGATCATGGATTACTCGGAAGGGGCGACCGTTGAGGGCAATACCGAGTTGACAAAAGAGGCGGTCGACGCTTATTACGCGGGAATGCCCCGGGCGTTCGGCTTCATCAACGGCTACGCCCCGTCCTTCACTTTCACGGTCCGGGACAAGCGGCCTCTCGTCTCCTACGATTATTACTTGTCTCCCTCAAGGACCGAAGAGGAAGCGGCTTCCGACCTGCGAGAGCTCGCCGCCCTCAACGCCCGGCGTCCGTATTTCCTCCTGATGCACGTGCGCGAGTACAGCAACGTCGAGCGGGTCAAACGCATCATCGACAATCTCGGACCGGACTTCGAACTGGTTCCGCTGGACGTCTTTCTGTCAATGGCCGGAGAAACGCCGACCTTTCAGGAACGATTCCTGAAGAAATAGGAGGCCGCTCCATGCTTCAACACCGTATGTTCGGAATTCTCCTGGCGTCAATCCTGGCCGCGATCCCAGCCTGCCGCAAGACTCCACCGGCCGATCTTGTTTTACGCGGCGGAAAAATCGCCACGGTCGACGCTTCTTTTTCCTTCCAGGAAGCCGTTGCCGTTCTCGGAGACCGGATCGTTTTCGTCGGCAGGATGAGGGACGCCGCCCGGTTCATCGGCCCGAAGACCAAGGTCCTGGACCTCGAGGGGAAGCTCGTTCTGCCGGGTCTGATCGACGCCCACGGCCATATGTACAGCCTGGCTTCCGAACTGAGCCATCTGAATATCACCGGAACCGGAAGCTACCGGGACATCATCGACGCGGTCGCGGAAAAGGCCAAGACGTCCAAGCCCGGGGAATGGATTCTTGGCGGCCGTTGGGACCAGAATGACTGGGAGGACAAGGCGTTCCCCGTCCACGACCCGCTGAGCGCCGTCTCGCCCGATCATCCGGTTTACCTCAAGCGGATCGACGGGAATGCCGCCTTCGCCAATCGAAGGGCCTTGGAGCTGGCCGGAATTACCGGAACAACCCCGGATCCGGCCGGCGGCGTCATCCACCGAAAGAAGGGGGGCGACCCGTCCGGCGTCCTGATCAACCGGGCCATGGACCTGGTCGAAGCCGTCATTCCCAAAGACTCCGCGGAGCAATACGAACGGAAGATTTTAAAGGCCGTCGAACATTGTGTATCGGCCGGACTGACCGGTTGGCATGAGGCCGGTGTGACTCCCGACGAAATCGCCGTCTACAAGAGCCTGATCGACCGGCAAGCCCTCAAAATCAGGGTCAACGCCATGCTGGGAAACGAACGGGACCCCGAGCCGAAAGGAGACCTCGCGGCCTATTTCCGGGACAACCGGACCGAAAATTATGGAAATCATTTTTTAGCGGTCCGAACCATCAAGCTGTTCTTCGACGGGGCCCTCGGTTCACGGGGCGCGGCCTTTTACGAACCCTATGCGGACGACCCCGGGAATCAAGGCCTGCTCAGGATCACTCCGGACGATATTTACCGGGTCGCTAAAGCCGCCCTGGAGACGGGGATGCAGGTCGCCACGCATTGCATCGGCATTCGAGGCAACCGGCTTTGCCTCCAAGCGTACGAAAACGCCCTTCGCGAAAATCCCCGGAAGGACCATCGCTTCCGCATCGAGCACGCCCAGTTCGTCGAACCCGAAGACGTCCGGAAATTCGCCGAGCTGGGGGTTATCCCTTCCATGCAGCCGACGCATTGCACTTCGGACATGTCGTTTGTCGAAGCCCGGGTCGGGCCGGTCCGGGCCGGCCGCGGATATGCCTGGCGGGATTTTTTGAAAGCCGGATTGATCATTCCCTGCGGCTCCGATTTTCCGGTCGAGTCCGTCAATCCGCTTCTGGGGATTTACGCCGCCGTCACCCGGCGCGACACGAGCGGCCGGCCCGAGGGCGGATGGCATCCTGAGCAAACGATGACGATCGCCGAAGCGGTCAAGGGATTCACGATTGATGCGGCATACGCCGCCTTCCAGGAGGATCTTCTCGGTTCCATCGAAGTCGGCAAGCTCGCGGATTTCACGATCCTCGACCGGGATATTCTGACCGCGGACCCCAAGGACATCCCCTCCGCCCGAGTTCTCTCCACCATCGTCGGCGGACGGGTCGTTTACAAGAGGAAAGAGGAGAAGGAAACGGATTGACTCCTACTCGTACCGGAGCGCGTCGACCGGTTTAGCTGAAGCCAGGCGGACCGCCTTGTATCCCACCGTGCCCAGGGCCAGGGCCAAAGTCCCGGCCGCGACCAACGGAAACAGCCACCAGCCGAAAGACGCCCGAAAGGCGAAGCTTTTCAGCCACGCGCCCGCCGCCCAATAGGCCGCCGGCCAAGCCAGGAGATTGGCAACCGCCACCCAGGCAAGAAATTCCTTCCCGAGCAGCATCGTCAGGCCCGGAACCGAGGCGCCCAGGACCTTCCGGATGCCGATTTCCCTGGTCCGCCGGGCGGCGGTGAACGAGGCCAGTCCGAGAAGGCCGAGACAGGCGATCAGGACGCCCATGGCCGAAAAGATCTTGAGGATGGTCCCCAGCTGCTCGTCGGCCCGATACATGGTCTCGAAGGCCTCGTCAAAGAATCGGTATTCGAACGGATGGCCGGGATTGACTTTCGTCCAGGCCGCCGTGATCCTCTGAAGGCCGTCTTGAATCCGTCCGCCCTTCAAGCGGAACACCGCGTAGCGGATTTTATCCCGTCCGAGGGAAATGACCTGGGGCTCGATCACGCTCCGGGCGGACTGAAAATGATAATCCTTGACGACCCCGATGATCGGGCCGGTCTTGTTCCAGCTCGTCATCGATTTGCCCAAGGCTTCGGACGGCGAGGCGAGATTCATCTGCCGGACCATCCGCTCATTGACCAGGAAGGCCCCGCCCGCGTCCGAAGCGTGCTCGGAAGAAAAGGCCCGGCCGGCGGCCAAGGAAAGACCCATGGTCTCGACATAACCGTAGTCGACGTCGTCATAGTAGACATAGGTCCGGGCCTCCGGATCCTTTCCCTCCCACCTCGTCCCCCATTCCTGCATGCCGTTGTTCATCGGCGGCTGGAAAGAGGCGGTTACGGCCGGGACGATCGGATCTCCCTGAAGCTCGCTCTTCAAGAGGGGATAAAGCTTGGCCGCATCGATTCGGAGCGACACGTAAACGAGATGACTCTTTTCGTAACCGAGACCCATCGTCCGGACATGATGCACCTGGCGGGTAATGATCCCCGTGCCGATCAGAAGAAAGGCGGACAGGGCGAACTGGAAGACGACGAGGATTCTTCGGAGCGAGGCGGCGCCCGCCCCCGCCCGCCACGGTCCCCGGAGTGTTTTGGACGGACGCAGGGAGGAGAGGAGCAGGGCCGGATAGCTTCCCGCGAGAAGACCGGTCAAAATGATAATGGCTGAAAACCCACCGATGAACCTCCAGCCGAGGACCGCTCCCAGGCCGATCTCCTTTCCTGAAATCCGCTGAAAGAGCGGAAAGAGGAGCAGGAACAATCCGGCCGCGGCGACAACCGCGAGGAACGTCGTCAGGAAGGTTTCCCCGTAGAACTGGGCGACGATGTTCCGGCGGAAAGCGCCGACGACCTTGCGCAGTCCGATCTCCTTGGCCCGGTCGGCCGCCCGGGCCGTGGCCAAGTTCATGAAATTGATGCAGGCGACAAGGAGAAGGAAGAACGCCAGTCCGAGAAAGAGCCGGATCTGAGGGCGGGAGACGGACAATCGAAGTCCCGTCAATGGAGCCAGGACGAACGAGTTGTTTTTCCAGCCCGTCCGCTGCTTGAACAGGGCGCTGATCTTCTCAGCGGCGGAGGGGGCGGCTTGGGGGTTGCGGAGCTTGACCCAGGTCGTAAACGCGGCCAGGTCCCAGCGGTTGATATTCTTCCAGTAGTCACGTGTGGAGCGCAGGTCGTCCATCCGGTCCACATGGGCCAGGAAATGAGGCCGGAGAGTGGAATTCGACGGCGGATTCTTCATCACGCCGGTTACGGTCAGGGGAAAATCCCTGTTGAAGGTCATGGTCTTGCCCATCGGATTTTCGCCGGGAAAATATTTGTCGGCCATCTCCCAGGAAATCACCACGGACATGGGTTGAGCAAGGGCGGCGGCCGCGTCGCCGCGGACAAGAGGAAACGTGAACATCTCCAAAAAAGCGGGGTCGACGGCCAGAAGGCTTTGTTCGTAAAAACTCCTCTCGCCCGCCTGGACGAGCAGGATTCCGGGATCGCCCACCCTGGTCACGGCCGCGCATTCGGGGATTTCGGCTTCAAGGGCCGGCCCCAGCGGATAGGGGGACCGTGTGGAATGGGACTGCGAGCCGTTAGGTTGTATGGCGACGCTTTCGACGCGAAACAGCGTCCGGACGTTGCGGTGAAAGGCGTCGAAGCCGAGCTCATCCTGAACCCAGAGCCAGATCAGGAGGGCGGAAACGATGCCCACGGCCAGGCCGATGATATTCAGGAGGGCGTATCCCGGCCGGCGGTTGAGCGCCCGGGCCGCCGTCTTCAGGTAATTTTTGAACATGGCCAAACTCCAAAACAGATTTTCGCGAATATAGGCCGGAAGAGACCGAAGCGCCTCCTTCCAAAACCAAAGCCGGGAACGGCGGCGGCCGTGAGAAGAGGCCCTCTCGAGATACATTTCCTCGAGGTCCCCGAGGTAAGCTTCATTCCGCGCCCGGGAAGCAAACAGCCTGACCAGGAACCGGGCCAGGCGCGGAGGGCGGGACATGGGTCAATCCTTGGCCGTTTTCGGTTGAAGGTCGCCGAGGCCGCGCCAAGCCCTTTGAGTCAGGGTTCGATTGTCCTGAAGGGCGTGAAGCCCCTCCCGGGTCAGGGCGTAGTATTTCTTGCGCATCCCGCCCCGAACCGGCGCAGGGTCGCCGAGAACGGCCGAAAGGAACCCGCGCCGGACAAGCCGTTCCAGGGGAAAATAGACGCTGCTGATGGCCGGCCGCCCACCGGTCAAATCCACGATGTATTTATAGACGGCGATCCCGTAGGCCTTGTCCTTCAGCCTGAGGACGGCGATCAGGACCATTTCCTCGAGCTTGGTTAAAAGCTCCATGGAGGACTCCTTACGGTTATTTCTGATTTTCATAAAGAATAGACAGCCCGGACCGGAAAAAGGTTGCTGAAAATCAGAAA
>JAFGEN010000373.1 GCA_016931595.1 Candidatus Aminicenantota bacterium
GGCAGAACGAGGCCGACGGCCTTGGCCGCGCCGGTGGTTGTCGGAATCAAGGCCACGGCCGCCGCCCTAGCCCGGCGGAGGTCCTTGTGGGGGGCGTCGAGGATCTTCTGGTCGTTGGTGTATGAATGGATCGTCGTCATTTGCCCCTTGACCACGCCGGCCAGCTCATGGACGACCTTGACGACCGGGGCCAGGCAGTTGGTCGTGCAGGAGGCGTTCGAGAGGATGTGATGACGGGCCGGGTCGTAGGTTCCTTCATTGACGCCCAGGACGATCGTCGCGTCCGGATCGCCGGCCGGGGCGGAGACGATGACCTTCTTGGCCCCGCCGGCCTCGATGTGCTTGATGACGTCGGGCCGCTTGGTGTATTTGCCGGTCGACTCGATGACGATGTCGACGCCGAGGTCCTTCCAGGGCAGGTCGGCCGGGGTCTTCCCGACCAGGACCTTGACCGGTTTACCGTCGACGAGGATCGCCTCGGCGGTCGCTTCGACCTTTCCCGGGAAGCGGCCCAGGACGGTGTCGTATTTCAGGAGGTGAGCGAGGGTTTTGGCGTCGACGATGTCGTTGACTGCGACGTACTCGATCCCGGCCTCGGGGGGGGTCGCCCGAAGCATGTTGCGCCCGATCCGTCCGAATCCGTTGATGCCGACTTTAATGGACATGGACAATCTCCTCTTACCGATGGTTCCGAATATGGATTCCGTTAGGGACAAAATTATCATATTTCCCGAGCCGAAGGCAACGAGGAGGCTATGCGGCTTCTGGGATGCATTCCGAGTCATATGGAGATTTCCAAATTTCCCCTTATGGCAGTCGCTTTGATCCGAATGATTCTTTCGGAGCCCGGGCCTGTGTTAAAATCTTGACGAGGGAACGAAAATGAAAATACTTACGGCCGGGGAAATGCGGGAGATCGACCGCCGGACGATCGAGGAATTCGGGATTCCGGGGGCCGTGCTGATGGAAAACGCCGGGATCGGGGTGGTCGCGGTCCTTCAGGAACAGTTTCCCCACCTGGCCGGGGAGCGGATCGTGGTCGTCTGCGGCCGGGGCAACAACGGCGGCGACGGGTTCGTCGTCGCCCGGCACCTGCATAACCTCGGGGCCCGGCCGAAGGTCTTTCTCCTTGCAAGAAAGCACGAAATCAAGGGCGACGCGGCTCTCAATCTGGGGATCGCCGAAAAGCTCGGCCTGGAAATCGTCGAGGCCGTCACCCTGTCCGATCGCGGCCGGCTGAAGAAAGCCCTCCGTTCGGCCACCCTCATCGTCGACGCCGTTTTCGGAACGGGTTTGTCCAAACCGGCCGAGGGCTTTCCGGCCGCGGTGATCGAGGACATCAACGACGCCCCGGGGTTTACCGTCTCGGTCGACCTTCCCTCGGGCTTGTCCTCGGATACATTCCGGATCATCGGCCCGACGATTCGGGCCGACCTGACCGTTGCCCTGGCCGCTCCGAAAATCGCCCATTTTTTTCCCCCGGCCGAAAAGTATGCGGGAAAGCTCGAAATCGTGGATATTTCTGTTCCCCCGGCCTTATTCGAATCGGCGGAACTGCGGCTCAGTCTGGCCGGACCGGATGACGTCGTCCCGTTTTTCGAAGAGCGGCCAAGGGATGGGCACAAGGGGACGTTCGGCCATGTCCTCGTCCTGGCCGGCTCGCGGGGAAAAACAGGCGCGGCGGTGCTCGCGGGCAAGGCCGCCTACCGGGCGGGGGCGGGTCTGGTGACGATCGCAGCCCCCGCAAGCTGTCTTCCGGTCATTGCCCGGTCCATGTCCGAATTGATGACGGAACCCCTGCCCGAGACCCGGGAGGGAACGGTCGCGGCCGAGGCCCTGCCCCGGCTGACGCAGCTTCTTTCCGGAAAAGATGTTGTGGTGATCGGGCCCGGTCTTTCGGCCCAGCCCGAAACGGCCGACCTCGTCCGCCGGCTTCTACCGAAAATTCGAGTTCAAGTCGTCGTCGATGCGGACGGCCTGAACATCCTGGCCGGGCACCCGGCCGTCCTGAAGGCGATGCGTCGCCCCCCGATCCTGACGCCGCATCCCGGGGAATTCGCCCGGCTTCTCGGCTTGACCGTGCCTGAAATCCTGAACGACCGGCTGACCTTGGCTTCCCGCTATGCCGTTGACCACAAGGCGATCGTCGTTCTAAAAGGATACCGGACCCTGGTGGCCGGGCCGGGCGGTCGCGTTTCCGTCAACCCGACCGGCAATCCGGGCATGGGAACCGGCGGTTCCGGCGATGTCCTCAGCGGCGTGCTCGGCGCGCTGGCCGCCGGGCGGAAGGACATCTTCGGGGCGGCGGTGGCCGCCGTTTACCTCCACGGCGCGGCCGGCGACGCGGCCTCGGATCGCCTAGGCGAACGGGCGGTCGTGGCCGGGGACTTGATCCGGTTTCTCCCCGAGGTCCAGAAAGCTCTTGAGGCTCCATCGGGCTGCGGCTGCGGGGAGCATGAGCCGTGACCCGGACGAGCGGGCTTCCGGACGGAGTCTATCGAACCCGCTCGGAGCGGGGAACACGGCTTTTAGCCCGCCGCCTCGCCTCCGGTTTCCGCGGGGACGAAGTCGTCCTCCTTGTCGGCGAGCTTGGGGCGGGAAAGACCGTCTTCGCCAAGGGGATCGCCTCCGGATTGGGGTTGAAAAACACCCGGCAGGTCGTCAGCCCGACGTTCACCTTGATCAACGTCTACCGGGCCCGGGCCCCCATTCTCCACCTGGACCTCTACCGTCTCGGCGGACAGGCCGAGATCCGCGATCTCGGTTTCGAGGATTCGATCGGCGAGGCGGTCATCCTGATCGAGTGGGGCGAGCGGGTCGATTTCCCGTTGCCGGCCCTCCGGGTTCACATTGCCGTCGAGCCGGACGGCGGCCGGGTCATTCGCGTGGAACGTCCGGCGGAAAAGGGGAAGGACGGAATCCGGCGGAAGCCGCGGCCTCGAGGCCCCCGGCTGGGTTGACAAGGCGACGCCGTTCGCATTTAATTGAGCCCGGAATTCAACCTGTGAGGTTTCGATGACTCCCGAAGATTTGAAGAAATGGATTTATGAAGTCCCGGATTTCCCCAAGCCGGGGATCGGCTTCAAGGACATCATGCCCCTCGTCCTCCATCCGGAGCCGTTCAATTACACGATCGA
>JAFGEN010000092.1 GCA_016931595.1 Candidatus Aminicenantota bacterium
AGTGAGGGCGGGATCCCTCCTACCGCCGCGGGAACCAGACCCGCATCTCCCCCGGCCCGCGGTTGGCCCAGGCGTAGTACGGGATCAAGGTGATTGTGCGGCCGGCCGGGGCTCCGACGACCGCCGGGGCTGCCGGGAGCTTGTTTTTAAGGACAACCACCCCGCCGAGGAGGTCCGGCCGGAACTCGGCCGTAAACTCCATCGCATCGGGAATTTCGAGGTCCAGGACCCGGCCGCTGTTGTCGGCCGCCTCGGCGCAGAAGACCACCGGTCCACGCTGGAAGGCCGCCCGGCCGGAGTCGGCCTCGACTTTCTCATGGGCAACGACCCGGCGGACCGGCATGGGCAGAAACAGCTCGACCGTGTCCCCTTTTTTCCATTTCCGCTCGATGACCGCATATCCCTTGTCGAGCGTCATCCGGGCCCGAAGCCCGTTGATCGCCAAACCCGGCCGTTCGCTGGTCCGGTCGAGGAACCGATAAAGGTCCGTCGGGATCGGCGCGTTCCGGGCCCATCCGGGGATCCGCACACGCAAGGCGAACGCCGTCTCCGTCTCCGGTGAAACGGCGATTTTCACCGTCCCTTCCCAGGGGTATTTCGTTTCCTGGGAAAGGGCGACCTTCACGCCCACGACCTCGACCGCCGCCGTATTGGCCATATAGAGATTCACATAGAGGGAATCGTCCCTGACCGCGTAGACATATCCCGGGACGGACGGCAGGAAGCGGGTGATGTTGGGCGGACAGCAGGAGACTTCGAACCACGGCGACCGCCCGACCTGGCCCTGGTAGAGCTCCGATTTTCCGTCCGCTTCGAGCGGATTCTGGTAGAAAAACGACATGCCGTCCAGCCCCACGCCCGAGATCAGCCCGTTGTACATGACCCGCTCGAGGACATCGATGTACTTCGCGTCTCCGTGAAGAAGGAAGAGCCGCTGCTGCCAGAGGGCGTTGCCGATAGCCGCGCACGTCTCGGTGTAGGCGCTTTGATTGGGAAGCTCGTAGGCGTCGCCGAAGGCCTCGGACCCGGACCGGGCGCCGACTCCTCCGGTCAGATACAGCTTTTTGCCGACGACATTGTCCCAGAGCCGGTCGATGGCCTGAACGTATTCCGGGTATCCGCCCAGGGCGGCCACGTCGGCCATCCCGGCGTACATGTACATCGCCCGGACGGCGTGGCCCACGGCCTCGTCCTGCTTCAGGACGGGCTTGTGGTTCTGCATGTATTCGTCGGAATCGTACACGGCGAAGGGATCGTCGGGGGCATGGCGCTCCCCCTGGAAATAATGACCGCGCTCGTCGAGGAAAAACTTGGCCAGGTCGAAATAGGCCCGGTTGCCCGTCGCCCGGTAGAGCTTGTTCAAGCCGATCTCGATTTCCTGGTGACCGGGGAAGGCCCGGCGCTTTCCCGGGCCGAAGGTCGAAACGAGCAAATCGGCGTTTTTTACGGCGATGTCGAGAAACGTCTTTTTTCCGGTCGCCTGGAAATGGGCGACGGCCGCTTCGTACATGTGGCCGACGTTGTAGAATTCATGGCTGACCCTGAGATTCGACCAACGCTCCGGACCCGATCCCGGGGCCGGATGTTTCGGGTCGACCGTCCGGTTGGTGAAAAGATAACCGTCCGGCTCCTGGGCCTTGCCGATGACTTCGATCAACGCATCCAGCCCGGCCGCAAGCTCCGGGTCCGGCCTCAGCATCAGCGAATAGGCCGCGCCCTCCATGGCCTTGAAGACATCCGAGTCGTTGAACCGCCGGCCCTCGTAAGCCCCCTTCATCAGGCCGGCCGCTTTCCGGAAGTTGTTCACCCGGCCGGTCTCCTCGTTCATCTTCAGGGCGAAGGGGATGGTCACCGCCCGGTTGGTTTCGATCTTGGGAGCCCAGAAGACGTCGGCGACCTTGACCTCGGTGAACGGCACCGGCCGGATCGGGTAATCGGCCTGATCCGCGACGAAAACCGGGGCCCCGATCGCCGCCAGGCATCCCGCGACAATAATGGCTTTGCGCATTCCCGCCTCCTTCTCAACCGAAGCTTCCCGACTCGAGGAGAACGCCCGCGCTCCCCGCCGGGCTTTGCCGTCCCGCGCGAACCCCGCGCATCGAGGCGCCGGAAAGTCCCCGCCTCCCCTTCTCAAACGAGGCCGCATGCCCGCCCTGCGATCCAAGAGGCGATCTCCCCGCGCGTCCCTTACGAAAAGCGCTTTGCCGGGATGATCGCGGCACGTGGATCCCCCGAGGCTCTCCCTCAGCGGACCGGAATCTCGTAGAGCGAAACGCTCATCGGCGGAAGAGTGAGGGTTCCGCCGAAGGGGACGCCCGCTGTCTCGACCGTCTTGACCTCGGGCGGAAGGCCCGGCATATTCTTCGAAAGAGGGTCCGGACCGGTGATACGGAAAAGCTTCGCCTTGGAAGCGAGCCGCAGACCCTTGACCGAAAGCGACAGGCGCATCGATTCGGTCGAGGGATTGACGACCGCGACGGTCAGGATCTTTTTGCCGTCCTTCCAGGCCGCGGCCACGTCCAATGGGGCGGGAACGCCGCCGACTTTCAGCGGGATCGTCCCGAAATGATTCCGGTACAGGGCCAGGACCTCGCCGGTCGTGTCCAGGACCGCGGCGGTCTTGTTCGTCTTGACCGCCCCGATCACATTGACCGTCTGGGCGTAATTCGCCATGAAGAAGACGTCGGTGTTGCGGAAAAACTCATGCAGGCCGGCGGCGATCCCCAGGGCGTCTTTCAGGAAATACTGTGTTCCGAGCTCGCCGTAGACATGCGGGCCATACCAGTAATTCCACTCATCAAGAGCGACCGGGATCTCCCGGCCCTTGACCGCCGGGATCGTTTCCCGGTATCGCCGGTGCGCGTCGGCGATTCGCTTCACTTCGCGGGCAGCCAGGCCGGCATGGCTCATCACTCCCGGCCGGGACTGGACATAGAAATGCTCGCTCATGGAGTCCATGAACTCGGCCGAACCGGCCAGCATCCCCTCGCTCCAGCTCCCGACGGCTCCGACGGCGATCAGCTCGATCGAGGGATCCTTCCCCCGCATCGCTTGCGCGAACCGGTTGTGCTTCTTGACGTAATCGGAGAGCGGCATGTGGCCGAGCTGCCAGTTGCCGTACATCTCGTTTCCGACCGACCAGAAGACGACCTTCCAGGGAGCGGACCGGCCGTTTTTCGCCCGAAGCCGGCCCATCGGCGAGCTCTCCGGGCCGTTGAGATATTCCACTTCCTCGGCCGCCTGCGTCTCGCTTCCCTGGCCCGAATTGACGGCGATATAGGGCTCGGTGCCTAAAATCTCGCAGAAGCGCATGAACTCGTGGATGCCGACGTCGTTGTGTTCGACGCCCGTCCAGGCGGGATTCTTTCGGGGGGGCCGCTTGTCCGGGTCGCCCAAACCGTCCCGCCAGTCGTAGCCGCTGACGAAATTGCCGCCGGGCCAGCGGTAGACCGGGGCGTTCAGTTCCTTCAGGACCGCCAGCACTTCGGGCCTGAATCCTTCGACGTTGTCGGCCGGCATGAGCGAGACCGTCCCGATGCGGAAGGATTCCCGTCCTCCGCTTTGGATCTCGAGCCGGGCTTCATCGGTGGTCGCTTGGGCCTTGAAGGCCAGGGGCACGGTTCTATAATCCGGGCCTAGGGACGCGGCCTCGACGGTCTGCCGGTCGGCGGGATTCGTCCCCCAGATCAGGGATACGCGGAGAGGCAGGGCGCCCGGGTCGGCCGAAAGGACAATCCGCCCGACATACTCGCGGCCCGAAACGACCGCCAGGTTTTCCTGGACGATCCCCCCGGGGATTCCGTCGCCGGTCAGCCGGATTTCGGGCGCGTGGACGCCGACATAAGGCAGGATGGGATTCATCCGGACGTTGCGCGGATCGCCGACCGCTTTCCAGGGGGATTCCTTGGCTCCGACGGGATAGAAGAATTTCCGGTCCTCGAGCATCTCGGCCCAGATTCCCTGGTAAATGCACCGGCCGAGGTGTTCGATGAACTGACCGTAGATGTATTTGGAAATCGGCGGCAGGACGGCAGCCGCGTCGATTTGGGCCCGAGGCCGGACGGTCCGGGCCGAAAGCTGTTCCAGCGACAGGTCGTCGAACCAGGCCGTCCCGGTCGCCCGGCCCCATCCCCCGAACAGGCAATTGACCGAGACGCCGTCATTGGCCCCGGTCTCAAAAACGATTTCGACGCGGGTCCAATCCTGCGTCCCGCTGACGGCTGGGGTGAGCACGTCCATTCCATGGATATTAAAGAGCGCCCCACGGCCCGTTCCCGGTTTGACGTCTTCGGTTTTCACCCAGCCGCTCAACCGGTAGGAGGCGAACGGACGGACGGCAACATCAACCTGGAGATAAGCGTCGGCCCCGTCGGTCGAGGAAATGCGGAGGCTTCGAGATCCGGAATGAAAAACGTTTTCGTCGACGGCGAACGCCGCCCGCCGGCCGTAATTGACCTGACGCCAGCCCTTGGGCAGGCCGTTTTCGACGTCCTCAAACGAAGCGTTGACAAGGATGTTCGTCCCCGCCGCCGATTTTTGCCCGGCCGACGGTAAAACCATCGCCGCAAAGACCAGCCCCAAAACGACCAAACGAATTCGCGCGTCGACTCTCATGCCTCTCCTCCTCCTCATAAACGCTGATGAAACGATTCGCGGGTCCGGCTGTCCGCGTTTTACAGGACTCATGCCTTCGGGTGACGCGGAGATGCCCACCCGCAGCGGCAGGGGTTCCCCACGGGGGGATGGGTGCCGCGAGGATGGGCGCTCCGCGGCAGGACCCGAAGGCTTGAGTCCGAAAAGTATCGCGGGCCCGGCGATCGTTTCATTTCACCTTGATTTCCTGGATTCCGGAGGAGAAATTCTCCGGAAGCAGGAGCTCGATTTTCAACGCTTCGGTCCGGACGGGGATGAAGCGGACGGTGTTGTACGCGTCCTTTTCGACGCCGTAGCGGTCCTTGGTCCGGACGGGAATCCATTGATCCCTGGACAGGGAAAACACTTTCCAGGAAACCGGGACGCGGCATTCTCCCGCTCCCGTGTCGTCGAACCAGTAAACCGAAACCTCCGAGACCGTCGCCGGTTTCGGGAACGTCAACTGGACCCATTCGGCCGTTCCATTTTTCGGCCACCAGTGGGCATAACCGGTCGCGTGATCGATCGAACGTTCCGGTTCAAACAGATTGTTGAGGCCGGCCAATCCTTTCGCCCCGTCGGAAGCCGTGACTGTGGACATCGAGGCCAGGGTCGGCTCGGGAGTCGGGCGGACCTTGTCTTTTTCGACCGCCAGCCAGACGGCCATCTCGCCCTTGCCCCGGTGGGCCCAGGCATAATACGGAATGAGGGTCAACGGAACCTCGGCAGACATTTCCCGGCCGGATTCCATACGGTAGGCGGTCGCCTTCCCGGAAACGACGGTCAGTCCGCCAAGAATGTCCGCCCTATGCTCGGCGGTCAACGGCGCCCCGGTGTTCAGCATAAGGTTGGTGACGGTCCCGCCGTTGTCGGCGAACTCGGCCGCGTAAACCAGCGGTCCGCGCTCGACGGCCGCCCGGCCCGCGTCGGCTTTAACCTCGGGCGCGGCCCGGACAAGACGAACGGGCATCGGAAGAAGAAGGTCGACCGTGTCACCCGAGGCCCAGGTTCTCCGGACGGGAGCGAAGCCTTTTTCCGCCTGGAATTCAACCGGTTCCCCATTGACCCTGAGGACGACGGGCTCGGCGGTCCCATCCTCGTAGACATACAAGCCGCCGGGAAGAGGCCGGCCCTGGGCCCACCCGGGGATCCGGACCATCAAGGTCCACTCGGCCGGCTTGTCCGACTTGATTTCGATTTTGACGTTCCCCGACCAGGGGTAGTCCGTCGTCTGGGACAAGGTCACGATTCCCTTGTCCGTTTCGATGTCGGCCGTGCCCTGGGCGAACAGGTTGATATATACCCGGTCCTGGGCGGCCGCGTAGGCGAATCCGCCCATCTCGGCAATGAACCGGGCGACGTTGGGCGGACAGCAGGCGCAGTTGAACCAGGGGGTCCGCTGGGTCTCGCCCCGCGAGGCCAGCGGGTTGGGGTAGAAGAAAAGGTCGCCGCTCAGCCCATAGCCGGAGAGAAAGGCGTTCATCGCCGCCCGTTCGAAGAGGTCCATGTACTTGGCCTCCCCTGTCCTGCGGAACATCCGGTGGTTCCAGAGGGCGAAGGCAATGGTCGCGCAGGTTTCAGCATAACCGGTTTCATTTCCCAGGTCGTAGGCCGGACCGAAGCCCTCGATTCCGCCGGCCGAGCCGATGCCCCCGGTCAGGTACAGCTTGCGGGTGACGACATCCTCCCAGATTTTTTCCAAGGCCGGCCAGGACGCATCGTCGCCGGTCAGAGCGGCCACATCGGCCGCGCCGGAATAGAGATACGCCGCCCGAACGGCATGGCCGACGGCCTCGTCCTGTTGGAGGACCGGCTTATGGTCCTGAGCGTATTCGCCGTAAAGGTCGTGGCCGGCGGCGTTTCCCCGCTGGTCGACAAAGAACTTGGCCAGGTCGAGATATTTTTTCTTTCCCGTCAACCTGTAGAGCTTGACCAGACCGATTTCGATCTCCTCGTGGCCGGGGACGCGTTTGATCTGCTTGTCCCCTGGCCCGAAGGTTTCGGCGATGAAATCGGCGCTCTTGAGGGCGACGTTCAGAAGAGTCCGCTTCCCGGTGGCCTGAAAGTGGGCCGCGGCCGCTTCGTAAAGGTGGCCGACGTTGTAGAGCTCGTGACTGTCCTCGAGGTTCACCCAGCGTTCCGGTCCGGACATTCGGGGAAGGTTGGCCGGGTTGATGGTCCGGGCGGTATAAAGATATCCGTCAGGCTCCTGGGCGGCGGTGATCTTTTGGATCCAGACATCCAGGTTGTTTTCCAACTCGGGGTCGGGCTTGAGCGTCAGGACATAGGCCGCCGCCTCGATGACCTTGTAGACATCGGAATCGTCGAAGGCATACGACGACTGGAGCTTGCCGCCGGTCTCGCCCTGAAGGGCGGCCGCGGCCAGCTCGAAGTTCCGGATCCGGCCGGTCCGCTCGCTCTCCTTCATCTCGTGGCGGATGGTGACGGAGGCGTCGGTCGCCTGGCGGTCGGCCCAGAAGCCGGCGGTGAGGCGGACCGAGGCCATCGGAACGTCCCGGATGGGATAATCGGGCCCCTGTGTTTTCGTACACGCAGCCATTACAAGGACAGCCGCCGCGGCCGCCGTCCAGAGGGAACAGCGATTCATGAATGGACCTCCCGGCACAGGCGTTTCCTGCACCTTCCGGTTCCCGTCGTGGGGAAATCCTATCACAAACCGCGGCGTGATAAACAGTCCGGCCGTAGGGAATTCTCCCGCCGCTTCTGTTATGATAACGGCACGCGCGCCCGAACGATACCTCCGGAGGCCCGGGATGAATTCATTTTCAAACAACCGGAACAATCCGATGAAATGGAGCCGGCGGCTCCCGTCGGCCCTGATCGCCGCCGCCATGCTGGCCGCCGCCCCGGCGGCCCCGGCCGCGGCTGTTCCGCCGAATGCGGCCGGTCGGGTCCACCTCGAAGGGACGGCCGTCCGCCTGGTCTACGCCGGGGAGGCGATCTTCGAGGGGACGGTGGAAAACGGCGGGTCTTCGCTTCAAACCCGGACCCGGGTCTTTCAAATCGGGGAGAAAATCGAGCAGGTCGTTTACCTGTTCGGCGGTTCCGACGGCCCGATCCGCCTGACGGGTCGGGTCCATGGAAGCGAGGAAGCGTTCCCCTGCGAGGCCGACCGCAGGGACCGCCGCGGCGCCGGACCGCTCATCGTTCGCCATGTCTCCGGCCTCAGCCGAAGCCGGCTCAACCGGGCCGTTTACGACCGACGGGGAGACTGGGTCGTTTCGATCGACCCGGCGGCGGCGGTTCGAATCCTCCCGGCCGCAGACGAAGGAGGCGGGCTGACCTTCGACCTGGAAGCCGAGGGCGGCGAGATCGTCCTCCGTTTCCGGCCGCGTTTTTACAACAAACACAAGGGGCTTTCGTTCTTCGAGCCCTGGACCTACACCCCGTGGAAGGAATCCGTGGCCGGATGGATTTCATGGTTCGCCTTCTACGACCGGATCACCGAACAGGATGTCGTCGATACGGCCGCGGCCTTCGCCTCCGCCCTGAAATCCTTCGGCTACGATTACTTCCAGATCGACGACGGGTACCAGCAGATCCAGGGCGCCCCGGAAAAGTGGCTCAACCCCAACGCCAAGTTTCCCCGCGGTCTTCCCTTCCTGGTCGAGACGATCACGAAGCGGGGCTTGATCCCCGGCATCTGGACGGCCGCCTCGATCCTGGACTTCCCCCCGGTCGAGGATCATCCCGATTGGTTCGTCCGCGATTCCCGCGGCCAACCGGTCAAGGGCAACTGGATCGGCTGGGTCCTGGATGCCTCCAACCCGGTCGCCCTCGACCGGATGGTCAAGCCCTTGTACCGGGGCCTCGCCGACCAGGGCTGGCGCTATTTCAAGCTTGACGCCCTCCGGCACCTCCGCTACGAGGGCTACAACGCCAACCGCGACTATTTCGAGAAGAAGAGAGTCGACCCCGTGGACGCATTCCGCCGCTACGTCCGGACCGTCCGGGAGGCGATCGGACCGAAGAACGTTCTCCTGGCCTGCTGGGGAATCCGGCCCGAACTCATCGGCCTGGTCGACGCCTGCCGGATCGGCGACGACGGGTTCGCCTACGCCGGGCTTTCGCAGTTCAACTCCTGGAACAACGTCGTCTGGAGAAACGACCCCGATCACATCGAGCTCGACAGGGACGGTTACCGCTCGACCCTGGTCACGACCTTGACCGGCTCATTGATGATGCTGACGGACAAGCCCGCCCTTTACGCGACGGATGCCGTCGAGCCCGCCCGGCGGACCGCCCCGGTCCTCTTCACTTTTCCCGGCCAGGTCTACGACGTCGACCCGTCCCGGTCGGCCCTTATCGCCAAGGCCGACTCCGAAGTCAGCGGAAGCGGGCCGCGGCCCTTCGATGCCGGCTACACTCCGGCCTGTTTCCTTTATTCCCTGGAGATCGATCGTCCGTTTGAAAACTGGCTGGCGTTGGGCCGGACGGGGGGAGACTTCGGGGAACTTCGCCTTTCCGACCTAGGCCTGGACCCGGCCAAGGAATATTATGTTTTCGAGTTCTGGTCGAAGAAGCTCGTCGGCTGTTTCAACGGGTTCTTTTCCCCCGGCCCCCTCGACCCCAAATTCCGTTCGCAGGCCTTCATCATCCGCGAACGCAAGCCCGGGCCCCAAGTCATCGCCACCAACCGGCACGTGACCGGCGGCGGGCCGGACCTGGAAAGCGTCCGCTGGGACGGCGGAATGCTCACGGGAAAAAGCCGGGCCGTCCCGGGCGACCCCTATACCCTTTATCTCACCGAACCCGAGGGCTATCAACTGGACAAAGTCGAGGCCGACGGGGCCGTCGTGGAAAAAACCGACCGGGACGGGCGGCTCGTCCGGGCGACGTTCTCGGCCGAAAGCGACACCGTGTTTTCCTGGACGGTCAAATACGTCAGGACTTGAGCCATTCTTTTTCATTTTAGGAGGGATTGACGATGAACCAAAAACCCAAGTTCGCCGCTGTTTTCGCAATGGCCATGCTGGCCCTGGCTGCGGTTTCGCTTCCGGCCCAGGCGCCGGCGCCGTTCACCATCGAGGATTATTTCAAGGTCGTGTCCCTGCGGGTGGAAGACTGGACCCGGGACGGGCGCTGGGTCGCGGCCTCCCTGAGCAGGGCCGAGGACAGGATTCCGGCGGACAACACACGCTCCGGCGACCCGACCTACGTTCTCGTCCAGCCGGCCGACCTTATCGTCCTGGACACGGAAAGCGGCGCCCAGGTCCGCGTTTTCCCGGGAAAAGAGACGTATCGGAGCCCGGCTTGGTCGCCGGACGGGAAGAAGCTGGCCTTGTTCCTATTCCGGGACGGCGTCTTCCGTCTAGCAATCTGGAACCGGGAAGCGCGGAAGATGGAAAAGATCGCCGTCGCGCTTTCCAAGCCCATCGCCTCCAACTCGCCTCTGGTCTGGACGGAGGACGGCGCGCGGCTTCTTTTCTCGGTCCGGGCCGCGGGCTGGAAGGAGAAGAGCGCCGCGACATTCGCCGCGGCGGCCACGGACTCCGTTCGGGTCTTCGACACGGACAAGCCGTTCCTCCCCTGGGATGAAGTCAGCCGACGGGGACAACTCCAGATCCCGACCATTGCCGACCTTGCCTCCGGCAAAGTCGTCGAGATCCTGCCGGAAACCCCGCTTCATTCCTCCCGGTTGACGGCCGACTCCCACTCATTCGTCTTTGAGCGGGACGTCACCGAAAAAACCGACTACGACGTCATCCGCGGAACGAAAAGCCGGTTGGAAGTCGTCCCGGCCTCGGGCGGCGCGCCGCGCGTCATCCTCAAGCCGGCCGATACGCCGCGTTCGCTGACCTGGGCAAAAACAAACGACCGCTTCGCCTACACGGAAAAGGGCGATGTGTTCATCATGCATCTTTCGGACAAGGAGCCGCGGCGGCTGACCGGGGAGAAAGATCCCGCCGAAAAACCGGCCGCGGGCGCAGACAAGCCGGAGCCCAAAAAGAAGCAGACCTTCGGGGTCAGCCGCTTCTCTCCCGACGGGAAGCTTCTCCTCTGCACCAGCGCCCGGCCTCGGCCGGAGGAATCGAAAGAGAAGCCTGCGGCCAAACCGGCCGGCGTCCCGCCCCGCCAGTACTGGCTGATCAACGCGGAAACCGGGGTCCGGGAAATGATCTATGAATTTCC
>JAFGEN010000093.1 GCA_016931595.1 Candidatus Aminicenantota bacterium
TCGGTTTCGATGTCGCCCTCGATGACGGCCATCCGGGCCCGGCCCTTGAGGCTGTCGGCCAGGGCTTCGAGCAGCGTGGTTTTTCCCGCGCCGGGGGAGCTCAGAAGATTAACGGCCAGAATGCCCCGGGATTCGAGCTCCCGGCGGATGGCCGCGGCCGTCTGGGCGTTTCCGAGGAGGATGTCCTGGAGGACGAAGACGTCTTTTTTTGTCATAACCGCCTTATTATACTCCAAGGCGCGACCCGGGCCGTCCACGGTCCGTCCGGAATCAGCGGCTGCTGAGGACGAAGAGAAAATAGCTCCCCATCAGGTAGACGAAGCCCAAGGCCACGGCTTCGAACCCGATCCGGAGGATCGACTTGGTCTTCGTCCGGTAGACCAGGGCGGTGATCACGATCCCGGTCATCACCAGGGCGGTCAGTCCGCTCATCAAGCCGGCGGGCGAAACGTACTTTAACAAAGCCCCAGGCCGGTAAAGAACGTCGCAGACGGCGATGACCACCATGTTGAAAAGATTGCTCCCCAAAAGATTGCTGATGGCCATGTCCGCCCGGCCGAGGCGGAGGGCCCCGATGGAAACGACGGCTTCCGGGAGGCTGGTCGCCGCCGCCAGGAACAAACTCCCGACGAAGCTTTCCCCCCAGCCGGTCGCAGCTGCGATTTTCTCTCCGGTCAGGGAAAGCCAGATCCCGACGCCCACGATCACCGCCGCGGCGGCAATGGTCTTTACGACGAGAGCGGCGATGGGGCCTTTTTCAGATTTCTCCTCCTCTTTTTCGGTTTCCCGCATCCGGCGCTCGTATCGAAAGATCAGCCGGACGGCGACGATATAAATGCCCACGAAGATGAAGGAGCTGAGGCCGACGCCGAGGATTTCCAATATGCCGCCGTGCTCGTAGAACAGGATCAGGGCGGAAACGGTGGAGATGAACATGACCCCGAGACCGGCCGAAAGAACATGACCCGGGTAGACCTTCTGGAGAAGCGGGCCGGAGCGGTAAAGGATGTCGAGAAGCACGATGATGGCCAGGTTGAAGGTGTTGCTGCCCAGGAGGCCGCTGACGGCCAGGTCCGGGCTCCCGACGGCGACAATCGAGGTGGCGCTCACGGCCAATTCGGGAAGGGATGTCACCGTGGCCAGGAGGATGAACCCGACGAAGGCCCCTCCAAGTCCGGTCCGCACCGAGATTTGGTCGGCGTAACGGGACAGTCGGGTTCCGGCCAGGATGATCAGCGCCGCGCCGATGAGAAATTCAACCCACATCATCATGAGAATCTCCGGGTAAGTCCTTCGTTTATACCATGGGCGGAGGATGCGTTCAATCGCCCGCCTCCTCGCGGCGGACCCCGTAGAAAAAAAATCGTTGCAATCCGCGGTTCGATTCCCTATTATGCCAGCGAAGGGGCTCATTGAGGCCCGCCGGCCCGGCGGGCGACAACCGGAGAGTGCATGCTCAATCGTTTTTTTGAATGGCTCGGCCTTTTGCCCCGGCGGAAGGTCAGCGTCGTCATCCCCGTCCTCAACGAGGAGAAGACCGTCGGCAAGGTCGTTCGGCTGGCGAAAAAAAGCCCCTGGGTCGGGGAGGTGATCGTCGTCGACGACAATTCGGCCGACTCCACGTTCGCCGAGGCTGAAAAAAGCGGGGCGAAGGTCTTGAAAAGCGCGGTCCTGGGCAAGGGCTATTCCATGTGGGAGGGGATGAACGCGTCGAAGAACGACATCCTGGTCTTCCTCGACGGCGATATCGGAAATTACGAGGCGGACATCGTCAGCAAGCTGGCCGAGCCGATCCTTCGGGACCGCTGCGATTTCGCCAAGGCGACCTTCAGCCGGGAGGCCGGCCGGGTCACCGAGCTCGTGGCCAAGCCGCTCCTCAGCATCCTCTTCCCGGACCTGGCCGGATATGCCCAGCCCCTGAGCGGGATGATCGCGGCGAAGAAGGAATTCCTCAAGGGCTTGAAATTCGAGAACGATTACGGCGTCGATATCGGAATCCTGATCGACGCCCACAACCGGGGCGCCCGGATCCTGGAAATCGAAGTCGGCCGGATCGACAACAAGTCCAAGCCCTGGCAGGCCCTGGGCAAGATGTCCCGGGAGGTCTCCAAGGCGATCTTGAAACGGGCCGAGATCCAGAAAATCCTCAGCCTGGACGAACTGGAAACGATCAACGTCATCCGGGACGAGATGGAGGACTCGATCACAGACTCCATCAAGCATCTCCACAAGATGGCGATTTTCGACATGGACGACACCCTCCTGATGGAGAGGTTCATCAACGCCGCGGCCGACCGGTTCGGGTTCCGGGACAAGCTTGAGGACATCCGGAGCAAAACAAGCGAGACTTACGTCGCGACGAAGATGATCGCCGCCCTTCTCAAGGATGTGAAGCTGGAAGATCTCCTGGCCCTGGCCGACGGCCTCAAGATCGTCCCCGACGCGGCCGAGGTGATCAAAACCCTGAAATCCCGGGGCTTTGTCGTCGGGATCGTCAGCGACAGCTATGACCTCATCGCCGATTTCATCCGGAACAAGGTCGGGGCCGATTTCGCCCTGGCCAACCACCTCGAGGTGAAAAACCGCGCCGTCACCGGCGAAGTCCGGATCCCCTCCTATTTCGTCCAGAGCGAACAGAGCCCTTGCAGTCATCCCGTCTGCAAAGTCAACGCCCTGTTCCACCTTGCGGAAAAATACGACATCAAGCTCTCCGATATGATCGCCGTGGGCGACAGCGTCTACGATGTCTGCATCGTCCGGGCGGCCGGGATCGGGGTCGCCTTTTGCTCGACCAACGGCCTGCTGAACGCGGTGGCCGACAAGGTCATCACGACGAAGTCGTTCCGGGAGATCCTGGAATTCACGGACTGATCACTTGATGAGTTCCGGGTGATGCGATTTCAGCCATTCGACGACCCGGCCCCGGATCTGAACGGCCA
>JAFGEN010000094.1 GCA_016931595.1 Candidatus Aminicenantota bacterium
CGCCGCGGCCAGCCAGAAACAAAAAGGCGTTTCGAAGCTCTGGACAAAGGAATGGAAAATAATGTTGACGAAAAACGCCGCGAGCCCGCCGGCTGCGCCAAGGTAGAGCAGCCGGTCCGGTCCCCGAAGGACTCCATCCCGGACCGCTCTCCGTATTTCCCAGGCCAACCCGGCAAACACCGCAATCCAAGCGGCCAACCCGACCGCCCCGGCTTCAGCCCCCGCCTGGAGGAAATAATTTTCCGCCGAATCCCGTCGCTGGGAACCTTCAAGCCCGGCCGGAACCGGCGCCCGGTCCCGCGCATAGTAATTCGGCAGCTCGACGATATAGGCCCCGACCCCGACTCCCGAAAGGGGATAATCCCGGATCATGGCCAGAGCGTGTTTCCATAAAAAATACCTCTCCGGGGAGAACAGGACGACGTCGCCGGTTTTCACGGCCACGACCGTCCTTTCCTTCAACCGGACAAACAGCCTCGAGCGGAAAAAAAGCATCCCTCCGGCGGCAAGAAGAACGACCGCGGCCGCCGCGATCCACCGGTGTCGTCTTTGCCGTTTCGCGGCCGGCTCCAGAGCGCCCGCATCCCCGGCGGCGCCCGGCTCGGCCCGATGCTTGTTTCGCGACATAAGGACGCCGAGGGCGAACACCGCCGCCCCGGCGCCGAAAGCCAGGATAGCCGACCGGGCTCCGATCCAGAGGAAGGCGAACAGTCCGAGGACGAACGTCGCGGCCGCGGCCGCCGCCCACGCCCTTCTTTTCCCGGCGCCCCGCGTTCCGGCAAAGCCGTCCAGGGCAGCCGCGCCGAGAACCGGCAGCATGATCGCCAGGACGCCGCCGAAGGCGTTCGGGTCGATGAAGGTCGCGTTGATCTGGTTGAGGACGACCCAGAAATCCGTGTTGCCCAGCCCCAATGCGGCGAAATGCTGGACATAGCCGAACGCGACGGCCAGGCCGAGGCCCGCGGTCGAAACGCGAAGGGTCGCCTCGACGCCGGCCCGGTTCTTCATCGTCTTGACCGCGACCGCCAGGAAGGCGATCGGGAGAAGATATCCGGCGGCGGTCATGACCACGCTCCGGCGGGCCAGGGCGGCCGGAAGCCCGTCGGAATTGGTCATCCAATCGAAGATCTCTTTTCCCCGGAACGGGAAAAAATTCGCCCATCTCCAGCAGGCGATCCCCGCGGAAACGGCCGTCACCGCCGCCGCGAACCGGACGGGATTCCGAACCGAAACCGGGAGGGCCGCCGGAGGGATCCCATCGCCGGATTTTCGGAAGAGGGCCGCCCGCCGCAACGCCAGCCCGGAGGCCAGGAATCCGAAGAGAACCGCGGCGATGGGGATATAAAAGACGCTGTGCCGGGTTTGAAAAAAATACGGCCAGTTGTTGGCCGTCATTAAAAAAAAGAGAAAAGCGGAAAGGCCCCAGGCCGGTTGGAAGACGGCCGCGGCCGCGGTCAGGCCCCCCGCCGCCAGGATCAGGGCTCGAAGCCCGGGTTCGGCCGGCCCAAACGCGGCGAAAAACCAGGCCAAGGCCAGGGCCGCAAGCAGGAACATCCCTTTCCGAGCGGCCGGATTCCCTCCCGAACTGTTGCTCATATAATCCGGCCGAATTTTATCACATCCGGTTTTGGATATCATTGCCGCCTGCCTCGTTTTCTCTTAAGATGGAAGCCTGAAGCCCATGGACCAAGACAAGGAATTCGTCCCGTGCAATCTCTGCGGGAGCACCCGATCCCGGATTTATCTCCGCAAGCTCGGGTTGACGATCGTCAAATGCCTCCGCTGCGGCCTCGTCTATGTCTCCCCCCGGCTGACGGAAAAACACCTGCTCGACCGGTACGACAAACGGTACTTCGAGCAGGAATACCTGCCCGCGCTCGGAGCCGGCCCGGCCTCGTATTCGCTCCAAGCGGCCGTCGACCGGTTCGAGCTCTTCCTGGAAATGCTCAAGATGTCCGCCCTGCCCGGCCGGAACATCCTGGACGTCGGGGCCGGCGGCGGGTTTTTCGTTATGGCCGCCCGGCACATCGGCTTCGAGGCGGAAGGCGTCGAGGTCTCCGATGACGCGGCCGCCTACGGCCGGGACGTCCTGGGGGTTCCCATTCGGACCGGAGCCTTCAGCCGGGTCGAATATCGGCCCGAATCGTTCGACGCCGTCGTCATGCTGGATACGATCGAGCACCTCCAAGATCCCCTGGCCGACCTTCGGAAAGCCCGGGACGTCCTCAATCCCGGCGGCCGCCTCATCCTCCACACGCCCGACCTGAGGAGTCTCAGCCGGCCGGTTTTAGGCCGGAACTGGGCGGTCTTTTCCCCCCTGGAACACCTCTATTATTTCAACCGCCGGACGCTCGCGGCCCTCCTCCGTCGGGCCGGGTTTCGGGTCATCGGAGTTCGGAATTTCTCCCGGTTCAACCTCGACAACACCCATGCCCCGGACAGCCGCCGCGGGCGGGCATGGAAAAAGCGGCTGGCCCGCTGGTCCGATTCGCCTTTCTGGAAAAAAATGGAAACCTACGAGCGGAAGGAGCTTATCCGTCTGATCGAAAAATCGAATGAAGGCCGCCGGCCGATCTTATCCGACGACCCGCCGCTCGATATCCAGGTTTCCGCCGCCATCCG
>JAFGEN010000006.1 GCA_016931595.1 Candidatus Aminicenantota bacterium
CCGCCCCCGGTCACTCCTCGCGGATCCGCAGAACCCGGTTGCGGAGCGTCCCGATCCCCTCGATTTCCACCACGACCTCGTCGCCCGGAACCATCGGGCCGATGCCGGCCGGCGTTCCGGTGGTGATGACATCGCCCGGCAGCAGGGTCATGACGTTCGAGATGAACCGGACCAGGTCGGGGATGGTGAAGATCAGGTTCCGGGTGTTGGACGACTGGCGGAGCTTGCCGTTGAGATGCGTTTTAATCTCGAGATTCGACGGGTCCAAGCCGGTGACGATCCAGGGGCCGATCGCCGCGAAGGTATCGAACGATTTCGCCCGGGTGAACTGCTTGTCCTTGTCCTGGAGATCCCGGGCGGTGACGTCGTTGAAACAGGTGTAGCCGAGGAGGTACGGCTCGACCGGTTCGAGGGCCGAAAGCTGCGCCGCCCGCCGCTTGATGACGACGGCCAGCTCTCCCTCGTAGTCGACTCGCTTGGACATATGAGGATAGACGATGGCCTCATCCGGCCCGATAACGGCCGTGGACGGCTTCAGGAAAAGCAGCGGCTCCTCCGGCAGCGGCTTGCCCCTTTCGGCGGCGTGGTCCTTGTAGTTGAGGCCGACGGCCACGATCTTTGACGGCCCGACCGGAGCGAGCAACCGCACCCCGGCCAGCGGGATCGGCTCCCCCCCGATGGCGAAGTCGGCGAAGATGGAGCCTTCGATCGGAATGAGGCGCTCGCCGTCGAGCGCTCCGTAGAGCACCCGGTCCTTGAATCGCGCCCGGCAGATGATCATGGCCGTTCCCCCTTGATGACTTCGGTCAAAGCGTCCGACCGGCCGCTTTCGTTCCCGGCCGCGTCGACGGCAGTCACGGCGTATTCGTAACGATGCCCGCCTTCGACGGATTTATCGGTATAGGTGTTTTCGACAATCGGTTCCGGAGTCAAGGGCTTGAAATCCGCCTCGTCGTCCATCCTCCGCCAGACCCGGAAACCGGCCGGGGCCTCTCCCGCTCCCGCTTCCCAGATCAGGGTGACCAATCCGACGGCGGCCACCGATACCGGCTTCTTCGGCGGGGCGGGCGGAAAGGCGTCGACGGCGGTGAATTCCAGCCCCTCGGATTCATCCGTTTGGATATAAGGCGCCTTCGGACCGGTCAGGGCCCGCACGGAGTACACGTACGGCTTCCCGAATTCGAAATCCCTGTCCATGAAATAGGAAACCGCCACCGGGGAGGTGTTCAGGAGAACCGGCGCCCCGTCCGGTTCCCGCCGAAAGACGTTGTATCCCTTAATGACCGGCCGCGCGGTTCCGTCCATGTTCCGAGTCGGGGCGGTCCAGCGAACCTCGATCCGGTCGGCAAACGCCGTCGCACGCGGCTTTCCCGGGGCGGCGGGCATCTGCCGGGGCCACCAGCCGATATGAGCGAGGTCCGAAGCGCTTCGCTTTCCGGCGACGACCCGAACGGCCATAACCAGCCGGACCGCCTTCCAATCGTCCGCGGACATTTCCCATTCCCAGGCAAAATCCGTTTTCGGCTCGAGCTTGCCGGGTTTCTCCGGCGCGGCGGCGGGAGCGGCCGTTTCCGGCCGGCCGTAAACATCCAGGACGGCCAATTTGAAGGCTTTATCCCAAAGCTTCTCCACGGCGATATACCGCTCGAGGTTCGCCTCGGTACGGTCGTTTCGGAGAAGCCAGATTTCATACTGAGCCGTCGCCGGCAGCGGCCGGCCGTCGATATAAGCGCCGGCGGCCTTCCAGAAGAGGAGGATGCGGCCGCCCCTTTGTCCGGCCGTCAGGGCGCCGACGGGCTTGGGGACCCGGGTGAGCGGAGCCATGATCGCCCCTTTGTGGCCGCAAGCCGCAAAGGCCAAGGCCGACGCGGCCAGTAAAAACAACGCCCGGCTCGGCCTCCTCACAGGATGAACCTCCGGAGGTCGGCGTTCTTGACGATGTCCTTGAGCGCATTTTGGACATAATCCCGGTCGATCTTGATTTTTCGGAACGCGGCGTCGGGCGCCCGAAAGGAGACCTCCTCGAGGACTTTTTCCATGATCGTATGGAGCCGGCGGGCGCCGATGTCCTCGGCCTCGCGGTTGACCTCCTCGGCCGTCTGGGCGATCTCATCGATCGCGTCGGCGGTGATGATCAGATCGACGCCTTCGGTCGCAAGCAAAGCCCGATACTGTTTGATCAGGGCGTTTTCCGGTTCGGTCAGGATGCGGACGAAGTCCGACTTGTTGAGAGAGGACAGCTCAACCCGGATCGGGAATCGGCCCTGGAGCTCGGGAATGAGATCGGCCGGCTTGGCCACGTTGAAGGCCCCGGCCCCGATGAACAGAATATGGTCGGTCCGGACAAGGCCGTAGCGGGTGTTGACGGTCGTCCCCTCGACGATCGGCAGGAGGTCTCGCTGGACGCCCTCCCGGCTGACATCGGGCCCGCGGCCCGATTCCCGGCCGGCGACCTTGTCCAGCTCGTCCAGGAAGACGATGCCTGATTTTTCGACACGCTCGACGGCCAGGCGGGAAACCTGGTCCATGTCCACCAGCCGCCGCTCTTCCTCGTCGAGAAAATGCTCCCTCGCCTCGGACACCTTGACCTTGCGTTTCTTCGTCTTGCCGCCCATGAAGCCGGGAATGAGCTCCTGGATCTGGAGGCCGATCTCCTCCACGCCCTGGTTGGAAAAAATTTCCAACGGCGGGGTCGACCTCTCCCGAACCTCGATCTCGACCGGCCGGTCGTCGAGCTGGCCGTCGCGAAGCTGGCGGCGCATCTTCTCGCGCGACTCAAGGTAGCTCTGGTACTCCTCTTCGTTCGGGGGATTGTCGCGGCGGCGGACGGGCGGGAGAAGGATATCGAGGAGCTTCTCCTCGGCCCCGGCCGCGGCTTTTTCCCTGACCTCCGCGGTTTTTTCCTGGCGGACCAGGTCCACGGCCATCCGGACGAGGTCGCGAACGATGGATTCGACGTCCCGGCCGACGTAACCGACCTCGGTGAATTTGCTGGCTTCGATTTTCAGGAACGGCGAGGATGCCAGACGGGCCAGGCGCCGCGAGATTTCCGTCTTCCCAACGCCCGTCGGGCCGATCATCAGGATGTTCTTCGGTGTGATTTCGTCGGCCAGCTCCGGGGAGACCCGGCGGCGGCGGTAGCGGTTGCGAAGGGCGATGGCCACGGCCTTCTTGGCCGCCTGCTGGCCGATGATGTACTTGTCGAGCTCGGCCACGATCTCCCGGGGTGTGAGCTCGGCTTCCCGGTCTCGGTCGAGGGGATCGCGCATGCTTTTCGGAAGCTGGATGGTCATGAAATCTCCTCGACGGTGATCCGGTCGTTGGTGAAGACACAGAGGGAGGCGGCCGTCTTCAGGGCTTCCTCGGCGATTTCCCGGGCCGGCATCCGGGTGTGCTTCATCAGGACGCGGGCCGCGGCGACGGCGTACGGACCGCCCGAGCCGATGCCCAGGATGCCGTCGTCGGACTCGATCACGTCCCCGGTCCCGGAGATGAGAAAGGCGCCCTTGGCGTCGGCCACGATCATCAGAGCCTGGAGCTGGCGGAGGGCCTTGTCCAGGCGCCACTCCTTGGCCAGCTCGATGGCCGCCCGGGACAGATTGCCCTTGTAGTCCTCGAGCTTCGCCTCGAACCGGGAGAACAAGGCGAAGGCGTCCGATGTCGAACCGGCGAACCCGGCCACAACCTGGTCCTTGTACAACCGGCGGATCTTATTGGCCGTCGATTTCAAAATGGTCTCGCCCATGGAAACCTGGCCGTCTCCGGCGATGGCCGTCCGCCCGTCGCGCCGGACGCAAACGATGGTCGTGGATTTCGTCATTTCAATCTCCCTCGGTAGGCCATCAATATAAGGCAAGGGGGCGGGAACGTCAATTTCCGGCTTTTTCACTGCGTCTTCATCCGGGCTTCACTTTTCCGGGCGATCATGTTAAGAAAAAATGAAGGAAA
>JAFGEN010000095.1 GCA_016931595.1 Candidatus Aminicenantota bacterium
AGGCCGCCCCGCGTTCACCAAACGGAAGGAGACGGGTTCCGATGCCGGAATGGCGGTCGCAATACCGCGACGTCAAGAAAGCTCTTCGCAAGGGATTGCAGGTCGACGCTTTCTTCGTCGGAAAATTCGCTTTTTCGCCCTACCAGGCCTGCGCCCACGGCTGCCTCTACTGCGACGGCCGGGCGGAACGCTACTGGGTGGAGGGCGAATTCGACCGGGACATCGTCATCCGCCGGAACGCCCCGCAGATCCTCGCCGCAGAAGTTCCCAAGCTGAGGGAAAAAGGCATCGTGTTCATCGGTTCGGGGATCAGCGACGGGTACCAGCCTCCGGAAAAGGAGGAAAAACTGATGCCGGCCTGCGGGCGGATCCTGGCCGAGGCCGGATTGCCGGCCGCCGTCCTGACAAAATCGAGCCTGGTTCTAAGAGACCTGGATATTTGGTCGGAGGTCCAAGCGCGTTCCGGATTCACTCTCATGGTTTCCCTGATCACTCTGGACGACCGGTTGAGGGCCGAATTCGAGCCGGGAGCCTCTCCGGTCGAAGAGCGGCTCGAGGCTCTCAGCGTCTTCCGCGGCCGGGGCTGCTCCGTGGGCGTCGCGGCCATGCCGCTCCTTCCCTCTCTCTGCGACGGCGACGGCGATGTCGCCGCCCTGGCCGACCGGTTGGCCGCGATCGGGGTCGACTTCGTCCTTCCCGGCGGGTTGACCCTTAGGCCGGGCCGCCAGAAGGATCTCTTTCTCTCCGCCCTCGGCCGGACCCATCCGGAGCTTCTGGCACGTTATGAAAAGCTTTATGAAGAGAACAGGGCATCGGGCGCCCCCCTTCCCGCCTATTCGAGGGAACGGCAACGCCGGATGGAAGAGATCTTCAAAAGCCGCGGCCTGCCGATCGTCGTACCGCACGGGGTTTATCGGGACCGAATTCCTTTGTACGACGAAATCGACGTCCTAATCCGGCAACTCTCGCGCCATTACGCCTCGTCGCCGAAATCATCGCTCCGGCGCCTCGAGGAAGCCCGGGCCCGCTACCAAAGCTGGCTTCTGGACCGGAAAAAATTTTTCAATCGGCGCCGGCGGATGCGCGAAGAGGACCTGACCGCGGAATTGAAGGCTCTGGCCTCCGCTGCCGGCTGGGCGGGGTGGCTCGGCAATCCGAAGTTGGCCGCCTTCCTCCGCGAGGTCATCATCGAAAGAAGGACCTTCGATGAATTGAGCCTGCAGCTTCGGCCGGACGGCCCAGACCCATGACGCCCATCGGAAAAAGGAATGCCGCCGGCCGGTGATCAGGCCGGGGCGCCCTCGCCTTCGAGGAAAGGCCGGATCCTGCTTGACTGCCCTCGAACGCTCCTTTATTCTTGACCGCAGGGGCAAGATGGAGTTGGAGGACAAAATCAGAGGTGTGATCGCGGGAGGGCGAAAAAAGGACTCCTTCCCCGGGGACACGACGAGTTCGCCCACGGCCCCGACCAAGGCCCGGCTGGAAAGAGGAGGCCCATGACCGCCGAGATCGCCCTGACCCTGGCCGTCCTCCTGGCCACTATTCTTCTTTTCGTCTTCGAAGCCCTGCGGGTCGATGTCATCGCCGTCCTGGTCATGCTGTCGCTGGCCTGGCTGAAGCTGGTGACACCGGCCCAAGCCTTCTCCGGACTGGCCGGCACCGCCGTCGTCTCGATGATCGCGGTCATGATCATGGGCGCCGGCGTCGACCGCTCCGGGGTCATGAATCGGATGATCCGCCCGGTCATGAAGATGGCCGGTCCGAGTGAACGCAAGTTGACGGCCATCGTGTCCTCCGCGGCCGGCCTGATCTCGGCCTTCATGCAGAACATCGGCGCGGCCGCCCTGTTCCTGCCGGCCGTCATGCGCATCTCCAACCGCGCCCGGCTGCCCATCTCACGCCTTCTCATGCCCCTGGGTTTTGCCGCCATCCTGGGCGGAACCCTGACCATGGTCGGTTCGGGCCCGCTGATCATCCTCAACGACCTCCTCAAACAAAAAGACCTGGCGCCCTTCGGGCTCTTCAGCGTCACCCCCGTCGGATTGGCCCTGCTCGCCTCCGGCGTCCTTTACTTCATCGTCCTGGGCCGGCGGGTTCTGCCCGCCCGCGGCAAGGTCCGCATCTCACCGGAGCAGGAGATCGTCGACGGCTGGCAACTCTCCCGCGCCCAATTCTACTGCCGCATCCCCGAAGGTTCGACGTTGGCCGGACTGAATCGCGAAGAGGCTCGCCTGTGGGCCCGCTACGGGCTCCATCTCCTGGCCCTCGAGGACCGCCGGGAGGTCGTCAACGCGCCCTGGCGCCAGTTCCGCTTCGAGGCCGGGCAGCTCCTGACCCTCATGGGCCGCGGGCAGGCCTTCGAAGAGTTCGTCCGGGACTTCGGCCTCACCCCGGTCGAAGGCGGCGGCAAGTTCGATGAGATGCAGGACTCCGGCCTGACGGGGTTCGCCGAACTGGTCATCCCGCCCCGCTCTCCGCTGGCCGGGAAGACGCTGCGCGACATCGCCCTGCGGAAGACCTGGGCCGTCGAGCCCATCATGCTTCTCTCGGGCGCCGGGGCCGTCCACGAGGACTTCTCCGACCAGCCCCTTCGGGCCGGCGACACCCTGGTCGTCTACGGGAGCTGGGACAACATCGAGGTCATGAGCGACCGGAAGCATTTTTTCACCCTGACCAGCATCGAGAACAAGGCCCGGTCCGGGGCCAGGCCCTGGACGGCGATGGCCTGCTTCCTGGGCGCGATCACCCTGGCCCTCCTGGGCTTCCCGCTCGCGGTCAGCTTGCTCTCGGGCGCCCTGGCCATGGTCCTTCTCCGCGTCCTGAGCATGGAGGAGGCCTATCGGTCCGTCGACTGGAGGACCGTGTTCCTGCTGGCCGGCCTCATTCCCCTGGGCATCGCCATGGACCAGTCGGGGGCCGCCGCCTTCCTCGCCGACGGGATCTTCCATATTCTGAGGGGAGCGCCCGCCCTGGTCATCATGATCGCCACAGCCGTTCTTGCCACGGCCTTTTCCCTGTTCATGTCCAACGTGGCCGCCGCGGTCGTGCTGGTGCCTCTCATCGTCATCGTGGGCGCCCGGACGGGGATCGACCCCCGGCCCCTGGCCCTGCTCGTGGCCGTCTGTGCCTCCAATTCGTTCGTCCTGCCCACACACCAGGTCAACGCGCTGCTCATGAGCCCGGGCGGATACCGCAACCGCGATTACCTCAGGGCGGGAGGCGTCATGACCCTGATCTTCCTCGTCGTCGCCGTGGCCGTCGTCGGCCTTTTCTATATATGAATGACGCCGCAAGGAGACCGACATGCTCTTGAAACAGTTTTTCGTCGAGAAGATCGCCCACAGCTCCTACCTGCTGGCCGGAGAATCGACCTGCGCCGTCGTCGACCCCCAGCGCGACGTCGGCCTCTACCTCGAGGCCGCCGGGGCATCGGGCCACAAGATCACCCACATCCTCGAGACCCACCTCCACGCCGACTTCATCTCCGGGCACATGGACCTGGCGAAGGCCACCGGGGCTAAAATCTACGCCCCCAAGTCCGCGAAGTGCCGATTCCCCCACATCGCCGTGGCCGAAGGCGACCGCCTCCGCATCGAGGACATGACGCTTCGAGTCCTGGAGACGCCGGGCCACACGCCCGAGCATATCAGCTACGTCGTCACCGACACATCCAGAGCCCGGGAGCCGGTCGGCGTCTTCTGCGGCGACACGCTGTTCATCGGCGATGTCGGGCGCCCGGATCTTTTCCCCAAGATCGCCAGGGAGCTGGCCTCCAAGCTCTACGACAGTCTCCATCAAAAGCTCATGGCGCTGCCCGATTTCTGCGAAGTCTATCCGGCCCACGGAGCCGGCTCGCTCTGCGGCCGGGCCATCGGCGCCAAGCGGCAGTCCACGATCGGCTACGAGCGCCGCTTCAACGCCGCTCTCCGGATCACCGACCGGGAGGAGTTCATCCGCAGCCTGACGACGGACATGCCGCCGGCCCCGGACCACTTCAGCCGCTGCAGCGCCGTCAACGCCAAGGGCCCCGCGCTCCTCTCGGACATGCCGCCCCTCGAGCGGCTCGACCCCGCGGCCTTCGAGAAGGCGGCGGGACGGGCCGCAGCCGTCGTCGTCGACGCCCGCAGCTACGAGGCTTTCGGCGGCCAGCACGTCCCCGGTTCCCTGAACATCCCCTTCGGCGGCAACTTCGCCACCTTTGCCGGCTGGGTCGTGCCGCCCGAGAAGGACATCTACCTGGTGACCGAGGACGGCGTCGAGCCCGAAGAGGTCGCCGTCTGGCTCCACCGCGTGGGCGTGGACAGGATCAAGGGCGTACTCGAAGGAGGCCTCTTCGCCTGGGCCCGCACCGGTCGGCACACGGGCCACGTCCCCCAGCTCTCGTCCCGGGAGTTGCACGGAAAGGCGAGCGGCAAGGCCCGGCTGGCCATCCTCGACGTCCGGGCTGCCCGCGAGTACCAGGCCTTCCACATCAAGGGCGCGATCAACATCCCCGCTCCCGACCTTCGGCACCGGCACAGGGAGCTCCACCCCGAAGCGCCGCTCGTCGTCATCTGCAGCACCGGCCATCGCTCCAGCCTGGCCGCCAGCCTGCTGCTGCGGCAGGGCTTCAAGAGCGTCATGAACGCCGCCGGGGGCATGACCGGCTACGGCGCCGCCGGATTCGCTCCCCTCTGCACGGTCTGCTACGTCCCCCACGCCAGCCATTTTATGGGGAAGGACATGCTCGTCGTCTGACGAAGGGCTCGGCCGCATATTTCAAAAACAAGGAGGCCGCGATGGAATGGTTGAGACTGGAACATTGGTCGCCCTACGCCGTCGGCATCGGCATCGGCATCCTGAGCTGGTTCACTTTTCTTCTGTCAGACAAGGCCCTGGGTGCTTCGACCGCCTTCGCCCGGACGAGCGGCATGATCGCCCGGCTCGTCGGCGGGAAGAAGGTCCTCGAGAACACATACTACCGCAAGTTCGCCCCTCGGATCGATTGGGAGTTGATGCTCGTCCTGGGGATCGCCGTCGGGGCCTGGCTCTCGGCCCGGCTGTCCGGGACGTTCGAGACGAGCTGGGTGCCGGCCCTCTGGGCCGGGACCTTCGGTGACGCCGTCGGCCTCCGCATCGCCACGGCCTTCATCGGCGGGATCTTCATGGGCTTCGGGGCCCGGTGGGCCGGCGGCTGCACCAGCGGCCACGGCATCAGCGGGACCCTGCAGCTGACGGTCGTCTCGTGGGTCGCGGCCGTCTTCTTCTTCATCGGGGGCATCGCGGCCGCCCATCTCCTGTTCCGGGTCATCGGCGGTTGAGGGAGGCGGACATGCTGACCAACATCCATCAAAAAAAAGGCCTGCAGCTCGTCCTGGGTTTCGCGGCCGGGATCCTCTTCGGCTTCTTCCTGCAGAAGGGCGGCGTCACCCGCTACGACGTCATCGTGGGCCAGCTTCTGCTCGAGGATTTCACGGTGCTCAAGATCATGCTCGCGGCCGTGGCGACGGGCATGCTGGGCATCCACGCACTTCAGTCCCTGAAGCTGGTTCAGCTCCACCCCAAGCCCGGGTCCTGGAACATGGCCATAGGAGGAGGGCTCCTCTTCGGCGTCGGGTTCGCGGTCCTTGGCTACTGCCCGGGGACGCTGGCGGGAGCCATCGGCAACGGTTATCTCGATGCCGCGACCGGCGGCCTGGCCGGGATCCTCGTCGGGGCCGGTCTGTTCGCCGCCGTTTACGGCCGGATCGAAAAGACGATCCTAACCAGGGGCGATCTCAAGGAGTTGACCCTGCCCCGCCTGCTCAAGGTCGGCGCCTGGGCCGCGGTCCTGCCGGCGGCGGCCCTCATCGTGCTCGCCCTCTGGCTCATCGAGAAGGCCGGGCTGTAAGGGACGGAGTGTGCGATGCGCGTTCTGAACATCCTGTCTCAGGTCATCGGGCTCACGGGGGCCGCCGTCATCGTCTGGGGATTCGGCCTGATCATGGTCCGGTTCGTCAAGCTGGAGTGGCTGCGCATGAGGGGCGAGCGGATCGGGCCCCGGCGCGAGGCCCTGCGCCACCAGCTCGGGTCCTATCTCCTGTTGGGCCTCGAGATCCTTATCGCCGCCGACGTTCTGCGCACCATCACCCATCCGACCCTTCAGGACATGGCCCTGCTGGCCGGGATCGTCGTCGTCCGGACCGTCATCAGCTTCTTCCTGGACAAGGAGCTGGCCGCCGCCCACTTGCGCGACCTGGCGGCGACGGGTGATGCGAAGGCCGCCGCGCCCAAACCGCCGGCCGTCACCAATGAATGAAGATGCGGGTGAAAGCGGAAATAGCCGCCCTCATTCGCTTCGGGTCTGAGGGCGGCAAAGCCCAAATCCCCGCTCCCGGATGAATGCCCCCCCGCCGGCAGCCTGTGGAAGGAATCGGGGGAGGTGATCAGGCCGGGGCGCCGGCGCTCTCCAGCAAGGGCCGGATTCGATCGGCCAGGTGATTCTGGGAGCGGATGTAGAGCGATCCCGGAATGCCCGTGCCGGAGACCGCTTCGACGGCCTTCCTCATCAGGAGCCGGGACAGCCCGTGTCCGCCTGCCTGATCCCGGGCGACGCGGCGGATGATCCCGTCCAGGAGGGCATTCCCGGTATCCATTCGGAGCGAGGCCTTTGGATAAAGCCAGACGTTCTTGTCGAATAGCGCCCGGATGCGAACGGCCGTTTCCTCCTTGAGGCGCTTGAGATTGAGGTCGTCCGGACAATAGACGGAGTCGCGGGCGGCGATCCGGTCGAAAAACTCCTTGAAGGTCTTCCCCCGGGCCAGGGTGAAAGCCCGGCCGATCCCCCCGACATGGCTGTCGGTGGCGGCGACGATCCCTTTTCGCAAGACCCCGGCCAGTTTGATGGCCTGGGCGTTGAGCCGGCCGATGCGGCCCATGTTGTATTCCAGGACCGGAAACAACGGGGCCACGTCCAGGACGGCCTGCAAGTCGGGAGTCTCCTCCGGCTCGTGCCAGAAGGGGTGGTTGAAAACGAAGGGCAGGTTTTCGGACTTGAGATAGTCGGTCAGCAGCACGATATCCCGGGCTTCCCCGGCGATTTCCCGGATTTTCCGGAACTGCTTCCGGTCGAGCGTATAGACGTTGACGTGGATGGTGTGGCCGACATTCCGCGGGTCGAGGATCTTGACCTCGACAGCCGGGATGAGCCCCTCTCGCGTCCAGCCGATCTGGTCGTATGCGGCCATCGTGTCGTGGTCGGTGAAAGCGACAAAGGCAAGTCCGAGCCGGCGGGCCTTGAAATACAAGGTCAAGGGGTCCACCTGAGGCGTCGGAATGACGTCATAGGAGTGATGGGTATGGACGTGAAGGTCGGCCGACTGCCAGCCTTCGTAAATCAGGGTTTGAGCCAGGTCACGGCTCACCTTGACAGGATCCCTCCTGTCCCCGGTTGACATGGTTTTCATGTTTCTCACGGGACAGGATACATTCCAACTATTAAGTTGCAGTGAATGAACGATTAAACTTTGGCAAGTCCGATTGAACGGAGACTTCACTCGGTCTTCATCGAATCCTTACCGGACCGGAATATAAAATTCACGATGAACGCGCTTTTCTTCGTCTTATGGGTCCTGTCCGCGTCGACCGCGGTCATGTTCGCGACCATGACCATCCTTTTCCGCAGAGGCCGGAGATCCGCCCGTCGCATCAGGCGGGAATACCCTTTCGTCAGTCTTCTCAAACCGGTCAAGGGGATCGACGACGACCTCGCCGAAAACCTGGCGTCCTTCTATCGCCTCGACTACCCCGCCTACGAGATCTTGTTCGCCGTGGACGACGACGGGGATCCTTGTCTTCCGATCCTGGAAACCCTCAAGGCGGCCCACCCGGAAATCATGACGAGGATTATCGCCACGGGGCGCCCGCCTTATGAAAATCCGAAAATCCACAAGCTGGCCCGTCTCGAATCCTCGGCCCGGGGCCGGCTGTATTGGACGACCGACGCCAACGTCCGCGTCGCCCCGGATACGCTGCAGAGACTCGTCGATGAATACCTCGACCGCGACGCCAAGGTCGTCTTCTCCCCGATCCGGGGAACCTCGAGCCGGACGTTCGGCAGCTTGATGGAGAATTCCGGCCTGAATTTTTTCACCTCGGGAAGCGTCATCTCCTCCTGGATCATCGGCCGCCGGCCCATCATCGTCGGAAAATCCATCCTGATCGAACGGGCCGCCTTGGAGACCTTCGGAGGATTCTCTTATTTCAAGGACTTCCTGGCCGAGGACCATCTTCTGGGCGAAACCTTCAAAAAGAGCGGTTACCGCGTTTCAACGAATTTCACTTGGGTGACCACGGTCAACCGGACCGCTTCGCCGGCGAGCTTCTTCCGGCGGATGACGCGCTGGGCCAAGCTCCGTTTCCGGCTGGTGCCGCCCGTCTACCTGGCGGAGATCCTCCTCAATCCGGTCGCCCTGGCCGCGGCCGGATGGGCTCTCCTCGGTTTCCGGAATGCCGCCGTACCGGCCGCCGTCGCGGGGGTCAAAATCGCGGCCGAATATGCCGCTTTTCTTTTCCTCAACACGGAAGACCGCCGCCGGCTCATCAATCACCTCCTCTTCCCCGCGGCCGTCCTCGTCAAGGATATCCTGCTCCTGGCGGTCTGGTTCGCGCCTTTCTTCAGCCGCCGGGTGGAATGGCGCGGAGGCCGAGTCGATATCGGCCGGAACACGCTCATCGTCATTCCGGCCAACCTGGACAAGCTCTCTTATGTCGGCGCCTGAGAAAGCCTGGATCATCACCGTCCTGATGGGCCTGGGCCATCTCCGGGCCGCATATCCGCTCCGTCGGATAGCCCACAAAGGGCTCCTTGTGTACGGTTCCAGGCAGACCACCCCGCCGTCCGAATTCCGGCTCTGGCAGGGCATCCGCCGGTTTTATTACGGTTCATCCCGGGCTGGAGCCATCCCGGTTATCGGCAAGGCGGTCGTGGCGTTTCTTCTGGCTGTTCAGAATATCCCCCGCTATTACCCCCGGTCCGATCAATCGCGGCCCAACGCCGGTGTCCGTTATCTCAAATTCCTGATGAAAAAACGGAGACTGGGCCTTGGTCTCTGGAATCGGCTGGCGACAGCGCCATTTCCCGCCGTTCATACCTATTTCGCCACCGCGATCGCCATGGACCGACTGAATAGGGAAAGAGGCGGCCCGCACCGCGATCAATACGTCATCATCTGCGACGCGGATTTTAACCGGGTCTGGGTCGCCGAAGACCCGAAAAGGAGCCACATCCGGTACCTGGCTCCCTGCACCCAGGTGAAACGCAGGCTGTTGGCCTATGGAGTTCCCGAAAAATCCGTCCACCTGACCGGATTCCCCCTCCCGAAGGAGAACATCGGTTCCGAGGAAGGGATGGAAATATTGAAAACCGACCTGTTCGACCGCCTTCTCCGCCTCGATCCCTCGGGAAAATTCTTCTCCTATCACCGACACTCTGTCCTTCACTGGCTCGGGCGAAAAGCCCTGCCTCCCGTCCGCAAACAGGACTTCGGCGTGATGTTCGCCGTCGGCGGAGCCGGAGCTCAGGTCGAGTTGGTAAAAAAAATTCTGGCCGGACTGGCCGGACGGATCCGGGCCGGAGAAATTCAACTGACCCTGTCCTGCGGCATCATGAAGCGCATCTTCGAACGCGTGCTCGGATACATCCACCGGGCCGGCCTGGGGGCCGAGCTCGACCGCGGCGTCCGGATCATCTACGACCAGGACGTCTACGCCTATCTCGACCGGTTCAATGCCGCCCTGCGTCGGACCGATGTCCTCTGGACCAAGCCCAGCGAGCTTACATTCTATTGCGGGCTGGGGCTTCCGATCCTGATGGCCGATCCCATCGGAGCCCACGAAGAGCTGAACAAGCGCTGGCTCGGCGAGATTCATGCCGGCCTTACGCCTCCCGGACCGCTGGAAGCGAGCGGCGAATGGCTGTTCGACCTGAGGGAGAGCGGCCGGCTGGCCGAAGCGGCCTGGGACGGTTTCCTCAAGGCCCGAACGCTCGGCTCGTACAAGATCGAACGTCTCGTTCTGACCGGACAATTTTCCGAGGGATCCTCGCCCCTGGAACAATGAATATGACCCTGATGTCGGGCGATCCCCTGCCCGCCTGATCACGGGAACGGCAGCGGAGCATCGAGGACTTCTAAAAAAGCCGGGCCAAGCCGACGAACTCCACATGAAAACCCAAGCCGCGCTCACGCCGACTGGAGTTTCCGGACGACAAAGGCCCGCAGGCCCCGGGCCAAGGGGAGCTGTTCTCGGTATCGCTCGATGATTTCCAGCGTTTCCGCGGGATAATCGCGGGCGATTTCGGCGATCTCGGCCGAGCTCCCATAGATCAGAATGCGGACGATGAGCTTTTCTACCGACGTCTCCCCCGCCCCATGGACATCGTCCCAAAAATAATCCCGGTACCGGACCGGAATCCGAACTGGGGCCGAGTAGACGATTTTAATCCTGGCCAAGCCGCTTCTCCAGCTCCGCCCGCGTCTCTGCATCGAGCCCGGGATAACCTTCGAATTCCGTTACCGCCGCCGCATAAACTTCGAATTTTTCATCTTTGAATTTCTTCCGGAAATCTTCCTTGACCGCGGCCGGCCGCCAATTCGGGTGGACCCGAAGAAGGCAGGCGATGTCGATCGGATCCTTGGTTTCGACACGCCGCCCCGCAACAAAGATCTTATTGAGAAGCAAGTCTTTATCCGAAGCCAGACGGACGCCCCGGTGCATGTCCAAAGGTTCGATATTGGGAAAAGGAAAGGCCACAAAGCTGACCTTGATTCCCCTTAAAAAGAAATCGATGTTATCGCTGCCGGGAAAATGAACGATGCGGTCGATCCCCGTTTCGTAACGCTTCCGCATACGGGATTCCAAGCCCGCCAGCCTGCCCTCTTCGGAAAAAAAATCAAGGTCGGTGCTGAGGCGATGCTCATACTTGATCATGATCGCCGTCCCACCGGCAAGATAGAGACCGGGAAAGACCGGCTGGATTTCAGCGGCCAGCGAAAGAAGGCGCTTTTTCACCTCCCGAAGCGAATCCATAAGATTATTATAACACAGCGGGATAACGGCGGAGCGCTTGTTTTAAGACTGTGGGCCGCGTAAAGTCATTGCGTTCGACGTTTTGCGGAAGGAATCATACCTGAAGCTAAAACGACCGCCGTGGCCCCTGCGGACGGGCCGCATGGCCCGGCAATCCGAAGCTTGCCGCCCTCCTGCGCAAGGTCATCGTCGAAAGACGGGCCTTCGACGAAATCGGATTGCGTCTCTTGCCTGAACGGCCCAGAGCCCGCCCCCCGTTCCGGAGCTTACTTTTTCGCCAGGGCCCTCACCGG
>JAFGEN010000096.1 GCA_016931595.1 Candidatus Aminicenantota bacterium
ACCTTGATGAATGATGAAGTGCTTTTCTTATAAGGCATTTATGTGTTATAGTTTCCTTTATGGCGCAACTATTATGGAGACGACTCTGCCCGGCCGTCTTGATTTTGGCCGGCATTTTCTCCATTGGGGCCTTTCCGCCGTTCCTTTCAGCGGAAGGTTTCGATACCGCATTTTCCCGTCCTGTCGTCCTCGGCGACCGCAGCGTCGCCTATATTTTCCGTTCAGATGACGGGATCTGGCGCTTTTCCACCCGGGATGCCTTCACAGGCAAGGGGCTGACGGATGCTCCCCTCCGTCTGGACGCGGTTTTCGAAGGCCTCCGCCTCCACCTCGACCGCGAAAACAAGCTTTGGCTGGCCGGGGAAGAGCATCGGCCGGGAGAGGGTCTCCTTCGGGTCGGACGCCTGGATGACCTGGGCTTCGCCGAATCCCGGTTGATCGGAATCCCGGCGGGATGGAACGACGGAGCCGACCTGGCCTTTCCCATTTCTTCCGACCCCTGGGTCGCCTGGCGCTTCAAGTCAGGACAGGAAGAGGACATCCTTGTCGAGGATCTGTCCACGGGTTTGAGGTGGCGCCTCGCCTATCCGGGCGACAGCGCTCTTTCGCCCCCCTTGATCAGGACCGACCGCAAAGGCGGACTCTGGGTGCTTTGGACGGGCATCCGCAAAGGAAGGTATCTTGTGGCCGGCCGGCATTTTGACGGACGCGGCTGGTCGGAAGAAGTTCGGGTCGCCGACAACGGCGATCGCCCCTGTCTCGGCCTCGACGCCGGGAACGGCCGGGATGGATTCCTCCGGATCGCCTGGTCGGCCTATGACGGACGTTTTTACAAGATCCAGGTTTGCGAATGGGCCGGCTTTGGGTGGTCCAAGCCCCGAACGCTCAGCAACCGGTCCGAGATGGAAGCCAACCCCCGCCTCGTCGGATGGGGCGGGAATAATGAAGCCGTCGTCTGGTCCGGGCTCAACGCGGGGAACAAGCGGATTCTCGCCCTGGCCCTCGATGGACCTCGGGGGAACGCTCCCGTCGTCGTTTCCGATTCCGTCGAGACGCCCGAGTTCGAAGCAATCGGGACGGACCAAGGGTTATTCCTGATCCGGGACGGCCGGCCCGGATTGCGTTTTGACGCCTTTCGAAAAGACATTCTCGATAAGCGCCGATCGATGCCCGAAACCGGAGCGGAGCATTCCGATTCCGCCGGAGACTCTCCCTCGGGGCTTCTGATTTCCACCCGCCTCGAGTCGGAATATATCGGCTTCGGCGACAGCATCACGTTCGGCTACATCAACCGGCAGGAGGCGCCGGACCGGGGATATATCCCCCGCCTGGACCGCAAGCTCGATACCGTGTTCGGACCGACGACCGTCGTCAATTCCGGATATCCCGGAGAACACACCATTGAGGGGCTGGCCCGGATCGACTCGGTCCTGGCCGCCCAGCAGGGACGGTATCTTCTCTTGATGGAAGGGACCAACGACGTCAAAAACATCTCCACGTCGATCCCGACGTCACTGTATAACCTCAAGGAAATCTGCAGACGCTGCCTGGCAGCCAACGTGATGCCCCTGCTGGCGACCGTCATCCCCCGCCGGGACGATATTTGGGAATACGCCTACTACCAGGAACGTCATTACGCCCTGGAAGCCGGCATCCGAGCCCTCGCCCCCCAGCTGGCGATCCCGCTGGTCGAAATGGAGCAGGCCTTCAACGATTACCCCGGCGGGCCCGACAACCTGCTCTCCGACTACGTCCACCCCAACGACGCCGGGTACGTGGTCATGACCGACGTCTGGTACGCGGCCGTCCGGGCCCTGCCGTTCCCTCCCGTCGGCATTTCGTTTCTGACCAAGTCGAAATCTTCCGGAAGCTTCTCCGATACCGGGTACCTTCTGACCTGGGAGGCCAACCCGAAAAACCTCAATATCGATTCCATCAAGGGTTTCCGAATCTACCGCAAGAAGGCCGCCGAAAGCGCTTCTTCGTTTGTCCGAATCGGCGAAGTCGAGGGCGTCTTCGCTTTTCTCGACCGTTCCGTCGACGGAACGACCGTTTACGATTACGTCATCACCACCGTCACCAAAGACAATGTCGAAGGGGCGGGCTCGGCGACCGCTCGCCGATAAATTCAATTGGAGGCCGTTATGAAGCTGCTGAAACACCGTATGGGCCGCCCCATCTTTCTCCTGTTTTTGATGATCCTGGCCGCCGCTCCCTCCTTGAGGAGCCAGACCTCGGCCGACTTGAAGGAAATCTCCCTTCAGAAGGACGGCGACCGGCTGAACGTCAGCCTGAAAATCGAGGGGGCCTATACCGTGGAGGCGTCCTTCCTTCCCTCGCCGCCCCGCCTGGTGATCGACCTGGCCCCAATCACCCGGATCCAGGTCCTTCCCTATACCCAGATCGACGACATCGGTGTTCTCGACATCCGGACCGGGCAGTTCAAGCCCGACACGGCCCGGGTCGTCTTCGACCTCAGCCGGAACGTCCCGGCCTACAGCGTCACCCAGACAGCCGACGGGTTGAAGATCACCTTTTGGTTCGAGGGCGAAGTTCAGCCCATTGAGGTTCCGGTAAAGGACGATATGATCCCTGACCCGCGACGGACGACCCCGGCCGTCACCGCTCCGGCCGCGGCCTCCCAAATCCCGGCCGACGGCGAACGGGCCAACTACTTCCTCGCCGTCCGGGCGGGCGCGGGCCTTTTCCTCGGCGCCGACCTTCTCTTCGAAAAGACATTCGACATGTACGGCGAGACGGCGACCCTGGAAGAAGCCTACGGCTCGGGCCTGTCTCCGGCCTTTGAAATCCAAATCGGCAAGTATTCCGGCCGGACCAAGTTCGGCTTCGGGGCGACGCTTTGGTTCCACAACCAGAAGCCGCTCATCACCGCCGACCTGCCCCACCCCTTCCTGATGAACGCCAACCGGTCGGTCGAGCTTGAGCCGTTGGACGTACGGAATCCCATGTGGAATTTCTCGCTGTTCGCCCTCTTCACCCTCTCCGAAACGGACAAGATGACCTTGATGGCCGGCCCCATGCTCGGCCTGACCAAGGGCAAGTTCCAAACCGTCGACGATTTCACCCTGGAGGAGAAATCCCCCTTCTCCGCGGCCGACGTCTCGGTCTCGGAATACGTCTTCTACGAAGACCTATACTCCGAGCTCCTTTTCGGCGGCATCTTTCAGCTGGAATACCGGCTGAGCGATAAGCTGGCCCTTCTGGGCGATGTCCGGGTGATTTATGTCAATCCCATCCTGGCGAGCGTCAACCTGCGGGCCAACCTCCTCCACGTCCAGCCCGTCATCGGGCTCCAGTTCAACTTCTGAAGGATGGCGGAATGAAACCGGACGGTCGCGCGGGCCGGCGGCGGCTCGAGCCGCTGTGGGTCGCGGCCGTCCTGTCCCTCGCGTTCATCCCGGGCCCGGCCTCGGCCCGAAATGACGTCAGCCGCCAGGGCACGGTCGAATTCTCCTACGGACGGTACGGTATCGCCGATCCTCTGTTCAAGACGATTTACCAACCCTCCGGAGCGCTCCAGGGCCTCGGCTTCACCGCGGCCCTCATGCCCCACATCGATTTCTATTTCGACCTCAAGCTCATGATCAACAACGGCCTCCTGTCCCATTCCCAGGAGGAGACGGATTTCGTCCTGCTCCCGATTTCCCTCGGTCTCCGCGGAGCCCTGACCTTCGCCTTTTTTAGGCCGTTTATCGGCGCGGGGTTCGATTATTTCGCTTTTTTGGAAAGCAATCCCATCGGGACGGTCACCGACCGGGCCGTGGGCTGGCACCTCTCCGGCGGGTTCTATCTTCAATTCGGGGACCGGTTTCCGATCCTGCCGTTTTTTAAAATCAAGCAAACGTTCGTCAAGGCCGAAGCCGACACGGGAACCATCAACCTGGGCGGGTTCGAATGGGGGGGCGGGCTGGCGATCGCCTTTTGACAGGACGATGAAACCGAAGGTTCTTCTCCTCCACTGCCCGGGAGACCAGGTCTACCTCCACGATTACTACACGAGCTATTCCTCCAAGGCCAACTATTACTGGCCCCCGGCCGACCTCGTCCTTCTTTCGGGCGTTCTCCGGGATTTCGACCTGGCCGTGATCGACGCGGTGGCCGACCGTTTGTCCGGGGACGATTGCCTCGCCCGAATCCGGTCGTTCAACCCGGACGCCGTCATCTTTACCACAGGGACGGCGACCTGGAAGAGCGATTTCGCCTTCACCGCCCGCCTGCGGGCGGAATCGAAGGCCAAGATCCTGGCCTCCGGCTCGATCTTCCTGTTCGAGGCCGAGCGTTTTCTGGGCGCCGCCCCCCATGTCGATGCCGCCGTCCTGGACATCGTCAGCCCGGAACTCAAGGACTATATCGAAGGGCGGGACCTGGACTTCACCGCCCTGGCCGTCCGCCGGGACGGAAAAATCTCCGTTCCCGTCGTTCCCCGGCCGGCCTCCACCTTCGACATTCCCGTCCCCCGCCACGACCTCTTTAACCTTCGAGTCAATCGCAGCCCCCTGGCCCGGCGCCGCCCGTTCGCCCTTGTCGTCACCTCGATCGGCTGCCCCTTCGGCTGCGTGTTTTGCGTCGCCGGGGCGGTTCCCTACCGCTTTCGAAGCTTGGAAGGGGTCCTGGACGAGTTGGAAAGCCTGAACACCCTCGGGATTCGGGAAATCATGTTCAACGACCCGACCCTGACCGTTTCGAAAAAACGGACCCTGGACCTTTGCCGGGGAATGGAAGCCCGGGGCCTGCGCTTCTCCTGGGTCTGCAACGCCCATCTGGCCAC
>JAFGEN010000097.1 GCA_016931595.1 Candidatus Aminicenantota bacterium
GAATTGCGCGCCGGGATGAACCGGTTCGTGGAAAACGGACTTTTCGCCGATGAACGGTTCTTCCATCTGTTCTCCTTCGACCTCCGCCGCGGCGACCCGGCTTCGGTCCTGGCGGCGCCGAACGCCGTCGTGTTGAGCGAACGGCTGGCGAACAAGCTGTTCGGCGACGAGGATCCCGTCGGGAAGAGCCTCAAGTTCAGAAATTCTTTTTTGGTCTGCGACCTGAATGTCACGGGCCTGGTGAAGGAACCGCCCCGGAATTCCCACCTGCAATTCGATTACCTCGTTTCCGCCGCCTCCCTGGCGGCCAATGCCGATACGTCCGATTGGTTCAACAGCTGGAGCACGGCCGCTTTCTGGACGTACATCGAATTGAAGGAAGGCGCATCTCCGGCTTTCGTCGCCCGAAAACTCGAAACCCTTCTCCAAAACGGCGACGGGGTGAAAGAAACGAGGCGGGTCGGGGTCTCGCTCCAGCCGATCACGGAGATCCACCTGAAATCCCGGGTCGCCGGCGAAACCGCTTCCAACAACCGGATCCGCAGCGTCAGGCTGTTCGGGTCCATCGCCTTGATCATCCTTCTGATCGCCTGCATCAACGCCATGAACCTGTCCACCGCCCGGGCGTCCACTCGAACCAAGGAAATCTGCATTCGAAAGGTGGCCGGGGGGAAACGGGCCCAGCTCCTCGGTCAATTTCTCGGCGAGTCCTACCTGTTCGCCGGCTTGGCCCTTCTTCTCTCCGTGCCGCTCTTCTATACCGGTTTTCCCTTTTTCGCCGATTTCCTCGGCACGGGGCAGACCTTGTCCGAGATCGATGCCGTCCCGCTTGTTTTATCCGTCTTGGGGACGTTCCTTTTCGTCGGCTTCTTTTCCGGGCTGTACCCCGCGATCGTCCTTTCGGGATTCCAGCCGGCCGCTCTTTTAAAGCGACAGTTCGTCCGCCGGACGAAAGGAATCGGAATCCGCAACGTCCTCGTCGTTCTCCAGTTTGCGGCCGTGATCGGGCTGCTGATCGGAGCCGTGGTCATCGCCAAGCAGATGAGATTCATTCAGAACAAGAACCTCGGCTACGACAGACGAAACGTGGCGATTCTCGAGTTGAAGGACGACGCTTCGAAAAGCGCAGCGGCCGTTTTAAAGGCGCGCCTGGAGGAATATCATGGGATTTCCTCCGTCTCGGTCTCGGATTCCACTCCTTTGCGCTTCGGTTTTTCCGTCGGCGGATCGGCCGTCCAAAGAGAGGACGGCGAGACGGTGAAAATCGACTACAACATGGCCGGTGTGGACGGCGATTTCCTGGAGGTCTATGGAATTCAAGCCGCGGCCGGGAGAAATTTTTCATCCTCGTCCCCTGCGGACGGCGACGGAGCCATCGTCAATGAGGCCTTTGTGCGAAAAATGGGCTGGAAAGAACCGATCGGCCGCAAGGTCGGAAATCGCACGGTCATCGGCGTCGTCGAGGATTTTCATTACAACACGCTGCATAAGGAAATCGAGCCGGCCGTCTTTTCTCCGAAACCGATGGCTTTTGGGACATTGTATCTTGGGGTCCGCTTCCGGCCTGGAAATTCATCCGGGGTCATGGCGGAAATCGGCGCCATCCTCGACGAGATTGTTTCCTCCCCCTCCTTTTCGCTCTATCTCCTGTCCGACGCCTTCGACGGTCAATACCGCGAGGAGAGGCGCCTGGCCGTCATGATCGGATTCCTGGAAGGTGTGGCGGTCATCCTGGGGGGGATGGGCCTTTACGGACTGGCCACGTTCGCCACCCAGCGGAGGACCAAGGAAATCGGCATCCGGAAGACGCTCGGGGCTTCGATGTTCCAAATCCTCCGCTTGATTTCCGCGGAGTTCCTTGTCCTGATCGCCGTATCCAATCTCATCGCCTGGCCGGCGGGCTTCTTCCTGATGAGGAAATGGCTCCAGGAATACGTCTACCGGTGCTCGTTCGGCCTCGAGACGTTGATTCTGGCCGGATCAGGGGCGATGCTCATCGCCCTTGTCGCGGTCGGGCTGCATACCGTCAAGGCCTCCTCGGCGAATCCGCTGGACAGCCTGCGGTACGAGTGAAAACACGGGGATTCCGGTTCTTCGTTCTATTCCCTCGTTTGCCCGGATGTGTGAAAATAGGAAAGGAGATGCCGCCTTGGATGAAAACGAATTCGACGTCGACCGGGCTCGCCGGGAAACGCCCGGATGCGAACATGTCCTTCATTTCAACAATGCCGGCGCTTCCCTGATGCCCGTCCCGGTGCTGGAGACGATGGTCGAATACCTGCGCCGGGAGGCCGCGGCCGGCGGATACGAGACCGCGGAACGTTCGGCCGGTGCGCTCGAAGGGGTTTACGACGCCCTGGCGGAGTTGCTGGCGTGCCGCCGCGAAGAAATCGCCTTCATCGAAAACGCCACCCGGGCCTGGGACATGGCCTTCTATTCGATTCCCTTCAAACCCGGAGACCGGATCCTTACGTCCGTCTCGGAATACGCAAGCAATTATATCGCCTTTCTGCAGACATCGAGACGGACGGGGGCCGTCGTCGAGCCCGTTCCCAATGACGCCTCCGGCCGGGTCTGCCTGGAGAGCCTGGAACGGATGATCGACGATCGCGTCAAGCTGGTCGCCGTCACCCATGTCCCGACCAACGGCGGATTGGTCCAGCCGGTTGGGGAAATCGGAAAAATCGCCCGGTCGGCGGGCGTCCTTTTCCTCCTTGATGCCTGCCAATCGGTGGGGCAGATACCGCTCGATGTCGAAGCCCTGGGGTGCGATATCCTGTCCGGCACCGGGCGGAAATACCTGAGGGGTCCCCGTGGAACTGGGTTTCTCTTCATCCGGCGAAGCCTTCTTGAGAGCTTGGAACCGGTGTTTCTCGATTTGCACGCCGCGACCTGGACGGCGAAAGACCGTTATGAGATCAGGCCCGACGCCCGAAGGTTCGAGAACTGGGAGACCAATTTTGCCGGGAAAGCCGGCCTGGCCGCGGCCGTCCGCTATGCCTTGTCCTGGGGTATGGAGAATATCCGGGAGCGCGTCGCCGGCTTGGCCGAAAGCCTCCGGGGGACTCTGGCGGGCCTGCCTGGTGTTTCCGTCCACGACCTGGGCATTAAAAAATGCGGAATCGTGTCCTTTACCATCGAGGGCCGGGAGCCCGAGGAAATCAAGCGCCTTCTGGGAGAACAGCGGATGAACGTGTCCGTCTCCGGCGTCGAGTCGACGCGTCTGGACATGGAGAGGCGGGGCCTTGGGAGCGTCGTCCGGGCCTCCGTCCATTATTACAACACCGCCGGGGAGATCGAGCGATTCTCCGCGGCCGTATCCCGCCTGGCTTCGGC
>JAFGEN010000098.1 GCA_016931595.1 Candidatus Aminicenantota bacterium
AAACAACCCGACGGGGGATCGCCGGGCTCAAGCGGGCCAGGATTTCGTAATGGATCGTCCCGGCAAGGCCGGCCAGGGACTCGGCCGAGATCGTCTCCCGCCCGTCTCGACCGATCAAGGTGACGACATCGCCGGCCGACGTCCCCGGAATATCGGTCACGTCGGCGGTGAAGAAATTCATGGCGATCCGACCGCGCACGGCCGCCCGCTTTCCCCGGACGAGGACATGGGCCGTGTTGGACAGTCCCCGATCGTACCCGTCGGCATATCCGACGGGGACGACGGCCAGTTTCATCGACCGCGTCGCCTTGAACGTGCAGCCATAACCGACGAAAGCCCCTTTGGGAATCCGCTTGACTTGGGCGATTCGGGCGCGCCAGGCGAGGACGGGCCGGAGCGTGATGGGCGTCCGGCTGCGGAGCCGGCAGGACAGGTACGTCTCCTTGGAGGGCCACAGGCCGTAAAGACCGATGCCCAACCGCACCATCCCGTACCGGGATTCGGGATAGACGATCGCCGCGGCCGTGGCCGCGATGTGGCGGACGGGGATCCGGATCCCGGCTCTTCGAAGGAGGGCGAGTCCTTCGGTGAATTGGGACGTTTGGCGCCTGGCGTATTCGAGGGATGTCGTATCCTCGACATTGGCGAAATGCGAGGACAAGCCTTCGACCTCGATTCCGGGAAGACGGGACAGGGTTCGGGCGAAGGACGCCAGCTCGGACAAGCCGAGCCCCTGGCGGTTGGTTCCCGTTTCAAGCTTCAGGTGGACGCGGGCCCGGGTTCTGAGCCGAACCGCCGCTTTGGACAATCCCTCGGCCGCCACCCGGTCATAAAGCGTGAACCGAAGGCCGCAGGCGACGGCCTCCTCGAAACGCTCCGAAGCCGCCGGGCCGAGGACAAGAACCGGAACTTCGACGCCGGCCGCGTGTAAAACCAGCCCTTCCTCGACCGAATGAACCCCGAACCAATCAATGCCCGCGGCCAGGGCCAGGCCGCTCGTCTCGACGATCCCGTGCCCGTAAGCATTGGCCTTGACCACGGCCAGGAGAAGACGCTTGGGTCCGGCCAATTCCCGAAACCGCCGGACGTTTGAAGCCAGGGCTTTTCGGTCAAGCTCGATCCACTGCCAGGAAAATCCGACTCTTTGCTCCGCCATGGGAAGGCCCAATCAGGCGCCGGCGGTCCCTTTCCGGACAGCCGCCAGGTCGACCAGCCCGGCCAGGGCCTCGTTTCTGAAAATCGTTTCCTCCCGCTCCACGCCCGTGGACACGATGACCGCTTCGGCCTCGATCCGGTCCTCGAGGAACCGGAGGTAGTCCTTGAACTCCGCCGGAAGCCGGTCGAATTCCTTGGCCCCGTGGACGGGACTCTTCCATCCGGGGACGGTCTCGTAGTCCGGCGTGACCTTCTCGAGGATTTCGGTCTCCACCGGGAATTCCGTAAGCCGCGCCCCTTTATAACGATAAGACGTGCAGACTTTGATTTCGGAGAAAGTGTCGAGAACGTCGGGCTTGGTCACGACGACCTTTTCGATGCCGTTGATCCGGCAGGCGTAGGACGCCGCGACCGCGTCGAACCAGCCGCAGCGCCGCGGCCGGCCCGTCGTCGCCCCGAATTCGTCCCCCTTCCTGGCCAGGGTTTTCCCGTCCTCGTCGAAAAGCTCCGTCGGGAAGGGTCCCGAGCCGACCCGGGTCGCATAGGCCTTGGTCACGCCGAGGACGGCATCAACGGCCGTGGGCCCGACGCCCAGCCCGGTGCAGGCCCCTCCGGCGGTCGGATTCGAGGAGGTTACGAAGGGATAGGTTCCGTGGTCTATGTCGAGAAGCACGCCCTGGGCGCCTTCGAACAGGACCGGCGATCCGGCCCGGATCGTCTCATGCAGAATCCGCGAGACATCCTTGATGTACGGGGCCATCCGCTTTCCGTAGTCGACATACTGGGATAAGAGCGTCTCCGCATCGAGCGGTTCGAGCCCCCGCAAGACGGCAATCTCATTCTTGGCCGCAGTATTGCGGAAGATTTTTTCCCGGAGGAGAGCGGGGTCGAGGAGGTCGCCGGCTCGAATGCCCCGGCGGCCGATTTTATCTTCGTACGCCGGGCCGATCCCCCGGCAGGTCGTCCCGATCTTCCGCTCCCCCAGGGCCGCTTCCGAGGCGCGTTCGAGAAGGCCGTGATAAGGCAGGATGAGGTGAGCGGTCCGGCTCACGGCGAGAAACTCGTCGCGGACATCGACGACCGATTTCAACGCTTCGAGCTCGTCCAGAAAAGCCCGGGGGTCGATGACGACGCCGTTGCCGATGAGGCAGAGCGTTCCCGGGTGAAGGACGCCCGAAGGGATCAGGTGGAGGACGATTTTCCTCCCGTGGACGTAAACGGTGTGGCCGGCGTTGTGGCCGCCCTGGTAGCGGGCGACGGCCTTGAACGCCGGGGTCAGCAGGTCGACGATCTTGCCTTTGCCTTCGTCACCCCATTGGGTGCCGAGAACTACAATGTTGGCCATTTCTTCCTCGTGATCCTTAAAAGTGAACAGCCGCCTGGGCCCGGACCGCCGAGGTCCAGGCGCTCCGGCCCTCTTCGCGTTCCCGGTCGTATTCGATCTTGAGGAGGACGTTGGCTCCGAGCATGTAGGCCAAACCGAAGGCCCACCGCCGGCCCTCCAGGTCGATTCCCCCGCCCGGCACTGCGGGGCCGGCAAAATTCGGTCCATGGAACGGGTCATCGACCCGCCGGTCCTGGAAGGACGCGGCCGGGATGAATCGGCCCCACCGGATTTCCAACAGGGCAAACCAGCCCTCCGCTCTTCCCTTGGAATAGGGAGAAGGGTTTTCGATTTCGGCCCGGGTGTACTCTCCGACGGCCCGGATGCTTTGGCTCAGCCACGAGGCGTCGGCCCCCCACATCGTGAGCCAACGGGTGTTGTCCCTGTCGGCTTTGCCCCGATAATGGGATGCGCCGATCTCCATCTGGCTGCTCAGGGCAAGGCCCAGCCTCCCGCCCCAGGATTTGTTCCCATTGTTGTCGGCGAACTGCTGCCCGGAGGCGAAATCCCCGGCTTCGGCCAGCCCGTTCCCGGCGAACGCGGCCAGGTTGAAGACGCCGAACGAGGCTTGCCCCGCGATCCCCAGCTCCCGCCAGCCCGCCGGGAACGCGGACCCGATGGGATAGGGATCGCGGACGAGAGTCGTCTCGTGCGGCCGGCGGGACAGGTTGTATTTTCCGAAGGGCACGAGAAACAATCCGGCCTTGATCCCGACTCCCTCGGCGAGCCTCAGCCCGGCCCAGGCCTCGGTCAAGCCGAGCCCGCCTCCCGGTCCGAACGTCGGCTCGAGGGCGAACGTCAAGCCCTCCGAAAGCTCTCCGGAAAAGATCAGCCCGCCCCACAGGTTTGTCAGGTTCCAGGACATCTCCGGAAGCCCGGCATCTCCGCGGACGGCTTCAAAGGAAAAATAACCTTTGACGTTGAGCTTGACCTGGGCCTGTGTCTGGGCCGGGGTTTGGGCCTGGGCGGAAACGGCAAGAATCAGGATAATGACCGGCGCGGCGATTTTTTTCATAGGCGTTTAAAATCGAAGTCGTCTTCGAGGATCTCGGACTTGACCGCGGCGACGTTTCGGCCTTCAGCCACCGCCCGCCCGACCTCGGCCGCTCCGGTTTTGACGCCCATCCAGACCGCCCCGGCGAGGATTCCATCCAGGAGGACGATCTTCTTGTAGACTCCGGTTTCGGGCCGGGCCAGGCGGACCTCTTCGAAGCCCGGACCCTCCGGCCGGATAATTCCGGCCGACATCAGGGGGAGGTCGGAGACCTTGAGCTGATTGCTGGGGACGGTCCCGGCATAGGATTTTTCCCGGCCGCAGATGTTCTCGGCCGCGACCCGCGCCTGGGCGAAGGACGCCGGGATGATCCCGTACAAACGGCCTCGATGCTGGGTGCCGTCACCGGCGGCGAAGACACCGGCGGCATTCGTCGCCATCCGGTCGTCGACGACAACGCCCTTATCCACGTTCAATCCGGCTTCTCGGGCCAAGGCCGTGTTCGGGCGAACGCCGGCCGCCAGGACGATGAGATCGGCCTCGAGGATCGATCCGTCCTTGAACCGAATGCCTCTCGCCTCGGGGTCGCCGGTGATCTCGTCGGCGGCCGCGCCGAGCAGAACGCGGATCCCGCCGGATTCGATCCGGGCCTTCAGGATCTCCCCGCCCTCAGAATCGAGCTGCCGCGGCAGAAGGGACGGAAAGATCTCGGCGACGGTGACCTCGGCGTCCCTGGCTTTCAAGGCCCGGGCGATCTCGAGACCGAGGAGACCACCGCCCAGGACGGCGACGCGCCGATGGGTTTCAAAATATGCGAGGAGGGCCCGGGCGTCATTGAACGTCCGGACGGTGAAGACGCCCGATTTCCCGGTCCCGGCGATCGGCGGCACGCCGGCGGATGCCCCGTCGGCCAGGAGAAGCGCATCGTAGGGAACGACCGACCCATCGGCCGCCTCGACCGTTTTCTCCGCCGGCCGGATACTCCGGACCGGGGTCCCCAAGCGCAGGTCGATCCGGTTCTTCCCTGCCCAGCCCGCCGGAAAGGCGTAGATATTCTCCTCGGGCATGCGCCCGGCGATGAATTCGATCAGGTTCGGCCGCGGGTAGTAGGGCCGGTCCTCGGCGGCGAACACGGTAACAACGGCTTGATCATCGAGCTCCCGGATCGTCTTGGCCGCCATCGTCCCGGCCAGACCATTCCCCACGATTACGACGTTCATTGAAGTCGCCGCCTGATCCGCTCAGTCTTCGATCTGACGGAAATAGTCCTTTCCCACGCCGCATTGCGGGCAGGTCCAGTCGTCCGGCAGGGATTCGAAGGACGTGCCGGGAGCGATCCCGTTATCAGGGTCGCCGACAGCCGGATCGTAGATATAACCGCAAGCGGTGCATTCCCATTTCGACATCGGAGTCTCCTTTCGAGCGGATATTCGGCGCTCAATCCTCTTTCAGGACATGCGCCTCGTATTCATTCTCCAAGCGGAACTTGTGGCGAAGCTCCTGCCCGGCCAAGTAGTCGAACAACGACCTCATCTCGTCGGTCGAGGCGGAGGCGGCCAGCCGCGCATACAACTCGGCCGCGCGGGCTTCCTTCCGGGCGGCCAGGATAAGGACATCCTGGGCCGATCCGGCCGGATCGGCGGAATCGGCCGCCAGGGCGTCGGTCAATTTCAAGTCGAGGACTTTCGATCCGGCGGAAGGAACCGCCGCGCCCGCCCGGAATTTCTCAAGGAGCGCCTTGTGCGCGCGCTCCTCGGCCTCCAGATCGCCGAGTAAGAGGCGCAGGGATTCCGTCCGGGCTTCGGCGGCCACCGACCGGTATAAAGCGGCGGCTTCCTCCTCACGCTCGATGGCGAAAGCAAGAACATCGTCAAGCGACGAAAAAGCCACGTCTCTCCCTCCCGCAAGTGAATTAAAAAAGGACTTCCGCATTATAACCGATTGGACCGGGAATTCAAAAAAGGAGTAAACATTTTGTCCCGGAAAAACGGTTACCGGGACGGAAGAACGAACAGCCCTCCAGGAGAAGACCGGATATGCTTCGAAACCATTTGACCATGGCCCTTCGGGTTTTCGGAAAACAGCGGTTGTCCTCGGTTATCACCGTCGCCGGGCTGGGCATCGGCTTGGCCTTTTTCGCTCTTCTCGCCATCTTCGTCCGCGACGAGCTTTCGTTCGACCGCTTTCACGCCAAGGCTAACCGCATATACGTCCTGACCAGCGAATTCCAAGGCCGATTTTCCGGTGGGGCCCACCACTTCGTCGCCGGGATCCTGGAATCGAATTACCCCGAGGTCAAACCGGGTTCGACTGTCCGGGTGGCCTGTAACGACCTGATCATCCGCCGCGGCGAACGACAGATCGTCAAGGACTTCGCCTTCGTCGATCCGGGATTTTTCGGTCTCTTCTCCTTCGATTTGATCGCCGGCGACCCGGCCCGGGCCTTGGTCGATCCCTCCGGCGTCGTGCTGACGGCCGCGGCCGCCGAATCCCTGGCTCTCGGCCCGACCCCCATGGGAAAAACGCTGTCCATCAAGATCGGAGAAACGTTCAGGGATTTCGCGATCACCGGAATCGTCCGGTCGATTCCCGGCAATTCCAGCCTTCGCTTCGACGGCCTGCTGCCCTTCGGACATGTCTTCGAAGACCTTCAGATCGACCCGAGCAACACCGATTTCATCACCCTGCCTATGTTCGCCACGACATTCCTCGAACTGCCGGACGCGGCGGCGGCCGCCTCGCTTCGGGCCAAATTGCCCGACCTGAGCGACCGCCTCTACGGCGACATGTGGAAAAAAGTCAAGATGGAGGCCCCCCAGCAAGGCCTCGGGCTTCTTCCCCTTCCCAAATACCATCTCGGCGATATCCCGGCCGCCGCTCTGGGCCCGCGCAGCCAGCCGTCCTTCTCCTGGATTCTTTCCGGAATCGCCGTCTTGATTCTGATCCTGGCGGGCTTCAACGCGGTCAACCTTTCGCTGGCCCGGAGCGCCTCCCGCCTGAAAGAAATGGGCGTCCGCAAGGTCGTCGGGGCTCGGACGGGACAGATTATCGGCCAACTGTTGACGGAGTCGCTCTTGGCTGCCGCAGGAGCCCTGGCCCTGGGAGCGCTCGCTGCCGCCCTGCTTCTGTCCTCCTTCAATGCCGTGACCGGGAAGAGGCTGGTCTTGTCCGGACTGCTCCATCCCCTCATCCTGGCGGCGATGATCGGCGGCGCCTTGATGACCGGCCTTCTCACGGGTTTCATCCCCGCCCGGGTCCTGTCCCGCCCCTCCGCGGCCTCGATTCTCAAGGGACGACTCCCCGGTTCGCGGATCGGGCGGCTGTCCCTGGTCCTGGTCATCATCCAGTTCACCGGTTCGCTAGTCCTGCTCATCGGGACCGGGGTCATGCTCCGGCAGCTTCGGTTCATGACCAAAGCGGACCTCGGGTACGACCCGGCGAACGTCATCGTCGTCGCCACCCAGATCTCGCCGGAGGAAGCGCCGCGGGGAGTGGAGCTTCTCGAAATCTTTCGCAACACCCTCCGCCCGGATCCCCGGATCCTCGCCGTCACCGCGGATTCGGGAATTATAGCCGACGGGAACGGCGGCATGACCCGGCGCTATGATAAAGACGGCGACGAGCATATCTTCGAGGCTTTTCAGGCTGACATCGACTACTTTCAGGCCTTGAATATCCCCCTCGTGGCCGGCCGCGGGCTTTCGGCCGAAAGGGCGGCCGAGATCCGGGACGGAGTTCTCGTCAACGAAGCCTTGATCAGGGATTTCGCCCTTAAAAATCCGGTCGGAAAGCGGTTTTCCGAATTCGCCCGGGACAAGCTTCCGGCCGAATATTCGTTCGACCCGCAGATCATCGGCGTCGTCCGGGACTTTCACGTCGCTTCCCTTCACGAACCGATCGCGCCGATGGCCTTCGGACCGAGGGGATTCCTCCCGTTCATCCAGAGATACCGGCGGATCCTTGTCAAATTCCGGCCGGGGGAATCGGCCGCCGTTCGGGAGGCCCTGGAAAAAATCTGGTCCGGCGTCCGGCCCGACCTCCCCTTCCGCGCAGAATTCCTGGAGGACGCCCTCGCCGCGGCATACAGCCGGGAGCGCCAGTGGAACCTGATCGTCGGATGGGCGGGGGGAGTCGCCCTTTTTATTTCTTGCCTCGGATTATTCGGGATGACCGCGCTCTCGGTCGTCAGACGGACGAAGGAGATCGGGATCCGCAAGGCGGTCGGAGCCGGACGGACGGACATCCTCCTTCTCTTCTTGAGGGAAAACCTGCGATGGATGGCCTCGGCCGTCCTCCTGGCCTGTCCGATCGCCTGGTATATCTCGTCCAGGTGGCTGGAACAATTCGCCTACCGGATCCATCCGGATATCGCAACGTTCGCCGGGGCGGTCCTCACGGCCCTATCGATTGCCGGGCTTTCCGTCGGCGGACTGGTCGGCCGGGCGGCCGGCGCCGATCCGGCCCGGAATCTTCGATACGAATAACGCCCCCTTACGCGCGGTTCGGCGGGGGCGCCTCAGCCGCGGGCGGCTCGGAATTTTTTTCGCTGGCAGGACGGGCAGAAAAACGTCGACCGCCCGCCGACGACGATCCGCTTGACCGTTCCTCCGCATCGGCGGCACTTCTCCCCCGCCCGGCCGTAGACGTTATGGCGGGTCTGGAAGTCGCCGATTCCGCCGTCAACGCTCCGGTAATCGCGCACGCTCGACCCGCCGGCGGCGATGGCCGCCTTCAGGATGCGGCGGAGGGCCGTCCGAAGCCGCTCAAGCTCCGCCGGGCTCAAGCGGTTTGCGGGCGTCAGCGGATGCAGGGCCGCGGCATGGAGCGATTCGTCGGCGTAGATGTTGCCGACCCCGGCCAGTACCCGCTGGTCGAGCAGGACGCTTTTCAATCGACCCTTGCGGGCCCGGAAACGGGCGGCGAATCCGGCGTCCGTGATTTCGAGCGGCTCGGGACCCAATCCGCCGACCTCGGGACACGAGGCAACGTCGACGCAGGGCAAGCAGCGGAGGAATCCGAATTTCCTGATGTCCCGGAAGCGGAGTTCCTCGCCGGCGTCGGCGAACGACAGAATGAAGTGGGTATGTGCGTCGGGAGGATGCTCGGGCCTGGCCCAGAGAAACTGCCCGGTCATTTTAAGATGAAAGAGAAGGGCCCGTTCTTCCGCCTCGACAATCAGGACCTTCCCCCTCCTTCGGACTCCGGTGATGCGCCG
>JAFGEN010000099.1 GCA_016931595.1 Candidatus Aminicenantota bacterium
CCGGGCGGGGCAAGGCCATCGCCAACCTCCTCGAGTTCCAGCCGGGCGAACGGGCCACCTCGGTCGTGGCCGTGAAGGATTTTGCCGAGAACAATTTCGTGGTGATGATGGCCACCGACGGTTTGATCAAGAAGACCCGCCTGGACGAGTTCAAAAACATCCGCCGGGGCGGGATTATCGCCATGAATCTCCGTCCGAAAAGCGAATTGCAGTGGGCCCGGCTGACCGACGGCAAACGCGACATTGTCCTGGCCACTCGCCTGGGCAAGGCCATCCGTTTCAAGGAAAAGGACATCCGCTCCATGGGCCGGACCGCGGCCGGAGTGAGGGCCATGTCGCTGCAGAAGAAGGACGAAATTATCGGCCTTGTGGCCGTCTCCGATGAGGACAAGTATATTTTTACGGCCAGCGAAAAGGGCTACGGTAAGCGGACCGAAATCGCATCCTACCGAATCCAGCGCCGGGGGGGGAAGGGGCTGATCAACCTCAAGGTCACCTCCAAAATCGGCAAGGCGGTGGCCGTCCTGGGCGTGGCCGAAGACGACCTTCTGGTCGTCACCGTTTCGGGGAAAGTCATCCGGATCAAGACCGAACAGGTCCGGTCGACCGGACGGGCCACCCAGGGCGTCCGATTGATCCACCTCGACGAAAACGATGCCATCTGCGGCGTGGCCCTGGCCCGGGAAACAGAGTAACGGATTCTGATGTCCCTTTGACTTTTTTCCCGGCTCGCGATATAAGGGATTCACCGCGGGAAGGGAACCTCCTCGCGGGTCATTGACCGGAACGGAGGGATACGGGCCGCATGACCCCCACCGACGACAAGAAGCCTCCCGTCTTTGGGCCGGCCGGGGCGACGCCCCGGGGAGAAGAGGGGCGGGTCTGCCCCGCCTGCGGAACGAAGAACACTTTCGGAAGCCGGTTTTGCGGCGGATGCGCCGCCCCCCTGAACGAAACGCCGGACGGCCCGTTGCTCACCAGCACTCGGACCGTCCTGGCTCCGACCGTCGACCTATCCCGGGGCAGCCGGCTGGCCGACCGGTACGAGATCATCGAAGAACTGGGCCGCGGCGGGATGGGAAAGGTCTACAAGGCTTACGACCACAAGGTCGGCGAGGTGATCGCCCTCAAGCTCATCCGGCCGGAAATCAGCGCCCAGGACAAGGCCATCGAGCGGTTCAAGAATGAGCTGAAGTTCACCCGGAAAATCGCCCACCGGAATGTCTGCCGGATGTTCGACCTTGGCGATGCGGGCTGCATTTTCTACATCACGATGGAATTCGTCGCCGGCGAGGATTTGAAGCGGTTTGTCAGGCGGGCCGGGCCGCTCAACGCGGCCAAGGCCGTGGCGATTGCCGGGCAGGTCTGTGACGGGCTGGCCGAGGCCCACCGGATCGGGGCCGTTCACCGCGACCTCAAGCCCCAGAACATCATGATCGACGCCGAGGGCAATGCCAAGGTCATGGACTTTGGAATCGCCCGGTTCACCGAGATGGACCGGATGACCGGCTCGGGCGTCATGATCGGGACTCCCGAGTACATGTCGCCGGAGCAGGCGGACCTGGCCGATGTCGACCCCCGTTCCGACCTCTACTCCCTGGGCGTGGTTCTCTTCGAGATGGTCGCCGGCCGGGTTCCCTTCGAGGGGCCGACGCCCCTCAGCCTGGCGATGAAGCACAAGATGGAGAGGCCCAAGAACGTTCGGGAGTTGAACTCGATGGTCCCGGCCGGTTTGGCCGAGGTGATCGCCCGGTGCCTGGAGAAGAATCCGGAGAATCGTTTCCAGTCCGCTCCGGAACTGCGGGCAGCCCTGGATCGGGTTGAACGGGAGCTGGGGACCGCCGAGCGGGCCATTCTCGACAAGTCGACCAAGACCAAGGCGATTCGGGCGAAGAAGGAGAAACCGGACGGGAAGGAGAAGCAGCTCCTTCCGCTCGCCGCCGCGGGAATCCTTGTTGCGGCCGCGGCCGGCGCATATTTTCTCTTCCTCAGGCCGACGCCGATTTCTCCCCCGTCGACGGAGGTAAATCCGGCTGCCGATACCGGCGCAGTGGAACATTCTCCGGCCGGCGAGCCGAAGGCCGCCCCGCCCGAATCCAAGCTTGAAGCGGGAGCGGAAACGAAGCTCCAGGCCCCCGAGAGCAAAGTCGAAACCGGCAAGCCGGTCTCATCCGGGGCGGGGGAACAGGCAGCCGCGGTCAAGCCGCCGCCGGCCGGGCAAAAAATCGAAACGAAAACGGCGGAAGCCGAGACGAAAACGGAAGCCAAGGCGGAGCCGGCCAAACCCAAGCCGGCCGAGCCCGAAGAAATAAAGCCGGAACCCAAACCGGGCACGAGCAAGGACGAGCCGGTCGAGGCGCCGCCCGAGGCCAAGCCCGCCGAATCTAAGGTCGCCGAGGCCGACCGTGTTTCGATGTTTGCCGCCCAGAGCCGAACGGTCGTGGCGAGAAACAAGGCTGTCGCCTCCGGTTTCGGCCCCGCCGCCCTGTTCTTTTCCGCCGCCGAACGGGCCCAGCAGGATGCCGCGGTGGCCGTGGCTGAAAGCCGGGTCGCCGATGCCGAGTGCTGGTTCGCCGTGGCGGAGGCGCTGTATGTCCTTGGACCGGACGAAGGGAGCGACCGGGCCCGCTGGCGGGCTTTTCTAAAGCGCATCGACGGGTTGAGAGAACGGGCCCTGGCCGCTTGGAACAATGTCGAGGGCGATCCGCTCTTCGCCGAGGCCAAAGTCCGGGCCGGCCGGGGCGAAGCGGCCCGCAAGGCCGACCGCCCGGGGGACGCTCTTCGGGAGTATGCTTCGGCCGCCTTTGCCTATGAACGAATCCTCTGGGCCGCCGAGCTGACGAAAAAGAAATAGTCCGCCGGATCGACGTTTTTCGGGATTGACCCGCCGCCCGATTTCCCCTAGAATGAGCCCACGCATCCGCGGAAAAACATGGAGGAAGGAACATGCAAACCCTGGCCGAGTTGTTTTTGAATACAGTCCGGAGCTTCCCCAAGCCCGATTTCCTCAAGGTCAAGCGAAACGACGTCTACACCGACATCTCGATGGCCGGCTTCGAGGCGGCCGTCAGGGAATTCGCCCTGGGGCTGAAGGACCTCGGCCACACCCGGGGAGCCAAGCTGATCATTCTCTCCGAAAACCGACCGGAATGGACCATGACCGATTTCGCCAACCTCTGTCTCGGCGGCGTCTCGGTCCCGATTTATACCACCCTGGTCGCCGAACAGGTCAAGTACATCATCAACGACAGCGACGCGGAAATCGTCGTTGTTTCCAACCTGTTCCAGTTCCAGAAGATCGCCTCGATCCGGGCCGATCTTCCCAAGGTCAAGCACATCATCATCTTCCAACCCAAGGCCCCCGCCCCGGGAGTTCTGACGATGGAGGGTGTCCGGGAACGGGGGCGGGCCCTGGCCGCGGCCCAACCCCGGCTTTTCGAGGATACGGCCCGATCCATCCGGCCGGAGGATGACGCCTCGATCATCTATACCAGCGGAACGACCGGCCTCCCCAAGGGAGTCGTCCTGACTCACGGCAATTTCATCAGCAACATCGTCTCCGTCTCGAATGTCATCCATTTCTCCGCGACCGACACGGTCCTGTCGTTCCTCCCCCTGTCCCATGTCCTGGAGCGGATGGTGACATTCACCTACGTCTACAAGGGCTGTTCGATCGGCTATGCCGAAAACGCCGAGACCGTCGCCCACAACCTCCTTGAAATCCGGCCCCAGATCATGGTCAGCGTCCCCCGGGTTTTCGAAAAAATCTATTCCCGGGTCATGGACAACGTCATGGCCGGCTCGGGCCTCAAGCGACGGATCTTTTTCTGGGGCGTTAAAATCGGGAAAGCCGCCGGTCAGAAGAAGCTGGCGGGTAAACAACCGGGACCGTGGCTGGCCTTCCGCCAAAAAATCGCGGCCAAGCTCGTTTATTCAAAGGTGATCGAAAAGACGGGGGGGCGGGTCCGCTTCTTCGTCTCCGGGGGCGCGCCGCTGTCCAAGGACATCGCCGAATTTTTCTACGCCCTCGGCCTGACCGTACTGGAGGGCTACGGCCTGACCGAGACCTCCCCGGTCCTGGCCGTCAATACCTTCGAGGCGCTCCGGTTCGGGACGGTCGGCCGGGTTTTACCCGGCGTGGAGATTAAAATCGCCCCGGACGGGGAGATCCTGGCCAAGGGCCCCAATATCATGAAGGGGTATTACAAGAAGCCGGCCGAGACCGAGGACGTGTTCGAGAACGGCTGGTTCAAGACGGGCGACATCGGGTTTATCGACGCCGACGGCTTCCTGACCATCACCGACCGGAAGAAAGACCTGATCGTAACCGCCGGCGGGAAAAACATCGCCCCCCAGCCGATCGAGAACGTCCTGAAAACCAACCCTTATATCTCCAACGCCGTCGTCCTCGGCGACCGCCGCCGCTACGTGGGGGCCCTGATCGTCCCCAACTTTGAAAAGCTCGAGGAGTACGCCCGGTTCGTCAAGATTCCGTTCAAGGACCGGGCGGAACTGGTCCGAAACGAGCAAATCGAAAGCTTCCTTCGGTCGGAGATCGAAAGGTCGACGCCGAACCTGGCCTCCTACGAGCGGATCAAGAAAATCGCCATTCTCGACCATGAGTTCGATATCGATCGGGACGAGATCACCCCGACCCTGAAGGTCAAGCGGAACATCATCGAAAACCGCTACCAAGACCTGATCGAGGGGATGTACAAGGGCGACCTGGGCTGACCGGGGCCCGGGCGTCAGTCGGAGGAAGAATCGTCTTTCCGGTTCGGGTCGTCGAC
>JAFGEN010000100.1 GCA_016931595.1 Candidatus Aminicenantota bacterium
CTAGAAATTTTTATGAATAATGCAGGTTAACATAAATTCGCCCGGGATTGAAACACCAGCCGGGAAACGTTATCATGGACGGCGATTTCCCGGCGGACGAGGTGTCATTGAATCATACGAACGGACACACACAGACATCGATCCTGGGGGCCGGACTGAACCGGCTGGCCCGCAACCTCTGGTGGACCTGGAACCAGGAGGCCCAGGCCGTCTTCGAGGAACTCTCTCCCCATTCCTGGCGCTACTTTCAGCACAATCCCGTCGAGGTGATGCTCGAGGTCTCGGCCGCCGAGCTTCGCGTCCGGCTGAAGGATCCCATTTTCGCGGCCAAGGTCAAATCGGTCCTCGAGGCCTTCGACGTCTACATGGCCGAGGTGCAGACCTGGGGGCGCGAAAACGCCCCATCCCTGGCCGAACGTCCGGTGGCTTATTTCAGCGCCGAATTCGGTTTCCACGAATCCCTGCCGATCGCCGCCGGAGGCCTGGGCATTCTCTCGGCCGACCACGCCAAGTCGGCTTCCGACCTCGGTCTCGGTTTCGTCGGCCTCGGCCTGTTCTACCGGGAAGGCTATTTCCGCCAATCGATCAACCACGAGAACTGGCAGGTCGAGACCAACACCCTTCTGGATCCCAAGCGCCTTCCCCTCGAGCCCGTCGTCGACGAAAGCGGCGCCCCGGTCATCGCCTCGATGTACCTGGCCCTCGGGGCGATCAAGTTCCGGGCCTGGCGCCTCAATGTCGGCCGGATCCCCATTTTTCTTATCGACACCGACCTTCCCGAAAACGAAGGACCGGCCCGGGACCTGACCCGACATGTCTACGGCGGCGACAGCACCAACCGTGTCATGCAGGAGCTTCTCCTGGGCATCGGCGGGGTCCGTCTCCTGCGGACGATGGGCATCGAGCCCTCCGTCTTCCACATGAACGAGGGCCACGCCGCCTTCCTCACCCTGGAGCTCATCCGGGAGAAGCTGGCCGCGGGCATGACGTTCGAAACGGCCATGGCCGCAACCCGGGAGGAATGCGTCTTCACGACGCATACGCCCGTCGAGGCCGGCCACGACCGGTTCAATCCCGACCTCCTGGAATATGCCGCCGCCAAATTCCTCCGGCCGTTTAAGAAGTACAGGAAGGAAGTCATCGGCCTGGGCCGGGTCAACCCGGACGACGACAACGAACCCTTCTGCATGACCGTCCTGGCCCTGAAAACGGCCCGGGCGGCCAACGGCGTCAGCGAGCTCCATGGCCGGGTCAGTCGTTCGATGTGGCGCTGTCTCTGGCCGGACAAGGATGAAGACGAGGTCCCCATCGGATCCATCACCAACGGGGTTCATCTCCTTTCCTGGTCGACACCGACCACCTGGGACTTCTGGAAGCGCCGGGGCGGTGCGGATTGGCCGGACCGGGCCGATTCCGAGGAGTTCTGGGCCAGGGCCGAGGACCCGTCATTCGTTTCCGACGAGGAAATCTGGGCCCTTCGCTACGTCCTCAGGCGGAAGCTGATCGAATTTTGCCGTCACCGCCTCTACATCCAGAACGGGCGTTTCGGCCCGGGAGGATACCTCCCGAGCGACGTCGTCCTCGACCCGGCCGCTCTGACGATCGGCTTCGGCCGGCGGGCCGCGACCTACAAGCGGGCCACACTCCTGTTCTCCGACATGAGCGCGATCGTCGAGCTGGCCAAGGACGCCAACCGGCCCGTCCAGTTCATCTTCTCGGGCAAGGCCCATCCGCGCGACGACGAGGGCAAACGTTTGATCCAGAAAGTCATCCATCTGAGCAAGCATTCGCCCTTGGCCGACTCCCTGATCTTCGTCGAAAACTATGACGTCGAAGTCGCCCGGGCGATGGTCTCGGGCTGCGACGTCTGGCTGAATGTCCCCCGCCGGCCGCTGGAGGCCTCGGGAACGAGCGGGATGAAGGGCGCGGCCCATGGGACGCTCAACCTCAGCATCATGGACGGCTGGTGGCGGGAGGTCTGCGACGGAGCCAACGGATTCGCGATCGGGGACGACTCCCATCCGGACGACCCCGACGAACAGGACAGGCGCGACGCGGCCGAACTTCTCCGGGTCCTGTCCGAGGAGGTCGTTCCGGCTTTTTATGACCGGGATGCGGCCGGGATCCCCCGCCGTTGGATTCAAATGATTCGCCGCTCCATGGCCGGCTTAAGCCCGCGCTACAACACCAGGCGGATGGTGCGCGAGTACGTCGAAAAGGTCTATCTGCCCCCCTTACACTGAAGCCGGCCTTTGTTCACCGGCCGATGGGAGGAAACTCGGATTGACGTCAATCCGAGGATATCGGTATGCTTCACGTTAAGGAAGGAGGAAGAATGAAAAAATTCATCCGTCTCGCCGGCCTGATCTGTCTCGTCCTCGCCTCCGTTTCCGCCCCCCGCCTGATGTTCGGCTGGGGGGCCATTATCGGAGCCCGCCATCATCAATATATCGCCGCCGAAGCTTATGCCAAGCTCGCGGCCGACCCGGCTTTTGCCGGGAGCGGGTTCCCTCCCCTGAGCGCGATCGCCGGTTATGAAGGCGTGAACATCGTCGCTTCAAGCGCTCTCAATCCCTTCGGCAGCGGAACCGGATTCTTCACCGGACCGGGGCCGGATTCCAAGGGCAACTCCCATTATTCCGAACATTATTACAATCCGGTGACGGATAAGGGAGGCGGACCGGCGGCCGTTTCCCAATATTATGAAACGCTCCGGGACGCGTTCCTCACCAGGAACAGGATCTACACCTCGGGATCGATCGGGGTGAACGTCCCCCATACGGCCTCCTATTTCGCCCATTACATGGCCGATATGAACGCCGTGTACCATGTCATGGGCATGCCCGCAGCGGAGGCCGAAGCCCTCCTTGCCCCGGGGAGCCGGACGGGAGGCCGGATGCTGATCGGCGAGGATGTCTCCGGGCCGACGGGAAACGGGACCGAGGACTGGACCCGGACGGCCAATTATTGGCTGGCCGCTTACAAGGCCGACCCCGAAACGAATTGGTACGACCCCTGGTATTGGAACGGTCTTCTCTCCACCAGCAACACCAGCACCCATATCGAATGGGAAGGGAATTGGGGTCCGCAGACGAGCGCCGGGCAACTGACCGGATACTCCCCCGTCTTTCTCGACGCCCAACGGGCGGCCGGAAACGGCCGGCCGGCGGCCTTCGCCGCCTTCGCCAAGGCGGAAGCGTCTTATACCCGGTCCAAGGTCAAATCGGCTTGGGGGCTTCTTTTTGCCTCCGGGATCGACGATCTTCTGGACCATTCCATTCAAAACATTTATACAATCTGGAGAGCCAGTTTCAGCGCCCTTCGGCCGGATTTTATGGTCGAGCAGAAGCCCGGGGCTCCGGGAGACGACCTGACCGTCATCATCAACAACGTGGAGGACAACGACCCGGCCCAGGATGTCGTCGTCTCCGTAAGCGTCAAGGGCGGAACCCTGAAGGGGCCGGATTCGTTCAATGCCGGCACGGTCGCGGCCAATGGAACGCTGGAGATCATCGGCATCTGGACGATCGAAAACGGCACGGATCAGACCGAAATCACGATCGATGTCCAGGGCCGGTACGATCAGACGCCCGACTCCGGCCGGGCCGTGCTCGAGCGGCACCTCAAGCTGCTGATGCCGACCTCGGTCCAAATTCAGCCTTCCCTCGTGGACGAGCAGAAGCAGACCTGGAGTCTCGACGTCGAAGTCAGGGACCGTTACGGCAAACCCGTCGATTCCGGCGAGGTCTTTTTCCAGGCTTCCGGCGGCTCGTTCCTGTTGGGAAGCGTCGTTCTCGAATGGCAGAAGGCTCTCTCCGGCGGACGGACGACCAAAGGCTGGGAGCAAACCGAATCCGATCCCCAGAGGATCACGGTCAAGTATCTCGGGGACAAGGCCGACCCGGCCGTGCCGGACAAGAAATACCTGGAAAGCGAGGCCTCGATCACCCTCCCCCCCGAACGACTGGCCCAGTCCACCGTGTTCGTCATCGACGCCTCGGGGAGCATGAGCGGGGCCAAGCTCGCGGCGGCCAAGGACGCGGTCCGGGCCGCGGTCGCCTCCTATTCCGGACCGCAGCCCGACCAGGAATGGGCCCTCTACGCATTCTTCGACTGTGGCAACTGCCCTTTGCTTCAGGGATTTACCCAGAATCCGGCGAAAATTAAGGCTCACCTGGGATTCAACGCGGCCGGAAGCACTCCGATCGCTTATTCCCTTCAGAAAGCGGCTAATTACCTCAGGACCGCCGGAAGGGGGAAAACGGGACGGATCATCCTCCTCAGCGACGGCGGGGAAAACTGCAGCGGACAACCGGTGGAAGCGGCCAAGAATATCCGAACCAGCCGCTACCTGTTCGATTTGACCCGTTAAGGAAAACGGCCATGAAAAACAAAACCGCAAGCCTGCTTCCGAACGCGATCCTCGCGGCCTTCCTCCTCGCGGCATTTCTCCCCGCGGCGTTCCTGTCCGGACAAACCGAAGCCGGAAGCGTACCGCCCAAGCCCGAGGGACCGAACCTGAAACCCAAGCCCGCTCCCGGCGAGCTTCCACTCCCCCTGTTGCCTGCCCAAGTCGACCCGAAAGCGGTCGCCGATTTCGATGCGGCCGTGGCCGCAATGAAGCCGGTCCCCAACGATATCGACTTGAAAGTCGAAGTCATCGGCCTCGACATTCGGCAGGGGTCGGCCCAGGAAAAGCAGTTGACCGACATCGCCGCAGCGGGAGCCGGGCAATACTACGGAGTCCAGGACGCAGCCAAGCTGTCCGGCGTCTTCGCCCAGGTCGCCGCCGGTTCGCCCGCGCCGCCGGTTGCGGCCGGAGGGGGAGGAGGGGGAGGAGGGTTGATTCTGCAAAAGTCGGGTCTTTCAGGAATGGCCGTCGCGGCCATTGCCCTGGGAATCCTCAGTCTGGCTCTCTTGATCGGAGTGGCGATCCTCCGCGGACGCCGGACGGCCGGTCCAGGAGCGGCGAGAATCGGGGGGCGGCTGACCGTTCTTTTCCCAGACGGCCGGAGTTCGTCCTTTGCCATCCGGGCTCCGGTAACGAGCCTCGGCCGGGCCGGCGACAATGCGGTCGTCCTGGATGATGAGCAGGTTTCCGGGCATCACGCCGAAATCGTCGCCGCCCGGGACGGGTTCCGGATTCGGGACCTCCAAAGCTCCAACGGGACCTTCGTCCGCGGAGAGCGGATCACGGACGTCCCCGTTTACAGCGGCGACGAAATCACCGTCGGTTCAACCAGGATCGTCCTGGAAGGATAGAAAGGTCAGGCGAGGTTTTTTCCCGTCGCCGACATCATCAACGTGCCGTGCATGACTCCCGGAATCGTCCGGAGAGTGGCGGCCAACTTCTGAATTTCCGCCGGAATCCCCTTGACGGCGATGATTTCCAGGCAATGGTCGTGGTCCAGGTGGACGTGCAGCGTGGACAAGACCAGGCCCTGGTAGTCATGCTGGACGTCGGTCAGCTTCCCGAGCAGGTCGCGTCGATGATGGTCGTAGATGAGGGTCACCGCCCCGGCCACCTCGCCTTCGCCTTCGGTCCAATCCTGTTTAATCAGCTCGGCCCGGATCAGGTCGCGAAGCGCATCGGACCGGCTGGCCCATTTGTTCTTGCGGATGGCCTTGTCGAAACGGGCCAGGAGGCCCTTCTCCAGGGACACGCCGAATCGGATCAGGTCGCTCATGGTCGTCCTCCTGGAACTGCCCATTGATCTTATCCGCTCGGCGCGGCCGGGTCAATCGGCCGCTGTTGTTGACCGCGGGCCGGGGCTTGGATATGATTCCCCCTCGCTTCGCCGAACCTCGGAAAATGAACCTGGAGCAAGGAGCCCGACGATGAGCGAAACACCCGCCCCGGCCGGCAAAGCCCGGTTCCCCCGCACGTTCTGGACCGCCAACACCATCGAACTGTTCGAACGGGCCGCCTACTACTCGATGGCCTCGTTCATGGTCATCTACCTCAACGAAAAGCTGGGCATGAGCCCGGCCACGGCCACGCTCCTTAACGGAACCGTCCTCTGGGGATTGATCTATTTCCTTCCGATCTTGTCCGGGACGATCGCCGATAAATACGGCTACAAGAAATCGCTCTCGGTTTCGCTCGTCCTGATCTCCATCGGCTACCTGATCATGGGAAACCTCCAGGGAATCTGGCCGGGATTGACGGGGGCGGCCGAAGGGGCTCCGGTCAACTTTCTCCTCCCGGTGGTGATCGCCATCGTCTTCATCGGTGTCGGCGGCTCGATCGTCAAGCCCTGCATCGCCGGGACGGTCCAGAAAACCGCCGGAGTCCACGCGACCCTGGCCTTCGGCATTTTTTACATGGTCATCAATATCGGCTCCATCACCGGCCGGGGCGTGTCCTACTTCGTCCGGACGGCCTACGGAATCCCGGCGATCTTCACGTACGTGGCGACCGTCTTCGCCATCCTCGGGCTGGGCGTCGTCCTGTTCCTTTACAAAGAGCCGCAGTTCGTCAGCGACGGGAAGAAGGACGGCCAGGTGGTCAAGCGTCGCACCCTGGGGGAGGCGCTCCTGGGCATTATCACCGTCCTGGGGAATATTCGATTCGTCTTTTTTCTTCTTGTCCTGGCTCTTTTCTGGTTCCTCTATTCCCAGCTCTACAATCTCATGCCCCTGTTCATGCGCTTCATCGACCCCAACGCCCCGATGGAGCTCTACACCCTGGCCAACCCCCTGATGATCGTCTGCTTCCAGCTCCTGATCACCAAATTCGCCAAACGGTGGACGCCGATCAAGTCGATCATGTTCGGGGTGGCCGTGACGACCGTCGGGATGGTCGTCAACGTCCTCCCGACCCTGCTCTGGTCGGACGCCTTTCAAAAGGTCAACCTGCTCGGCCTGGTCATCCCGGCCGCGGGGATCTTCATGATCGTCTCCATCGCCTCGATGGCGACAGGCGAGATGTTCGCCTCTCCCCGGATTTACGAATACGTGGGAGCCCTCGCCCCCAAGGGTCAGGAAGGCCTGTACCTCGGGTACTCCAACCTGCCGGTCGCCCTGGGGAGCATCCTCGGTGGCGGGGTCGGCGGAAAGCTGTTCCAGAAATTGATTCTCGATCCGCGGGAAGCCGGCGGGTCGCCTCAAATCGCCACTCTCTGGCTCATCATCGGCGCCGTCGGGATCGTCTCGTTCGTCGGGCTGGGGATTTACAATTCGTGGCTGAAACGGGCGCTCCAAAAGGAGGGAACGACGGCCGCCTAACCGCGTTATGATTGGGCGTGACCCGGCCTCAGGATGGCCGGTAGAGAATCAGATTGTTCAGGCCGTTCTGGTGAAATTCGGCGTAAAGCTTATCCATCAATTCGCGTTCGAGCTTGCCCCGTTCCTCGGACGGCATGGCCTCGACCGCGTCGCGGCCGTAGCGGGTCTCCAGGTCACGTTCGGCCAGCCGGTGCATCAGCTCATCCCAGAATAAATCATTGATGTAGTCGTCATGGACGGCCAGCCAGGCATCCTCGGTTTCGGCCGTCGGGTAGAAGGCGTCGAGCTCCTCGTCGTACACCGTGAGCTTTCCCAGGCCGAAGTCGGCGGCTTTGGCGTAGATATAGTTTTCCAGGTGATCGGTCTCCATCACCGGATTTTTTTCCCGGAATCCGTTGACCACGGTGTTGCCGAGATAGACCAATTTCATCAGGGTTTCATACTGGGCTTTCGTCAATTTGAGTTCCATCGCCGATCCTTGCGGAAATCCTTTGAAATGAACGCCGTATTATAGCACAGCGGGGTTTGACCTCAGTATTTAATTATGTTCGCAAATGTCAGCAAAATAAAGGCTATAACCGGATAAGCGGCCGGGAGCCGGGCCGGGTCCGAGCCCTTCAGGGAACGGATTACTTGATCGGGCCGGCGGCCGCCCGGGCGATCCGGACAATCTCCCCGCTTCGGACCGATTCCCTGATCTTTTCGATCTCGGGCTTGAGATACCGGTCCCGGGCCAGGTGCGGAATGCTGTCCCGGATAGCCTCGTGGACCGCGGCCGCGCCCTTGCCCGGACGGAGGGGTTTGTGGAAGTCCAGGGCCTGGGCCGCCGAGACCAGCTCGATCGTCAGCACCCAGAGGACGTTCTCGAAAATCCGGCGGGCCTTGCGACAGGCGATGGTCCCCATGGAGACGTGGTCTTCCTGGTTGGCGCTCGTCGGGATGCTGTCGACGCTGGCCGGATGGGCCAGGACCTTGTTTTCGGAGACGAGGCTGGCGGCCGTGTATTGGGAGATCATCAGTCCGCTGTGAAGCCCCCCCTGCTCGGAGAGAAAGGCGGGAAGGCCGGAAAGTGCCGGATTGAGCATCTGCTCGATCCGCCGCTCGGAGATATTGGCGAGCTCCGCGAGGGCGATTCCGGCGAAATCGCCGGCCAGAGCCAGCGGCTGCCCGTGGAAGTTGCCGCCGGAAATGACCCGGCCTTCTTCAGGGAAGATGAGCGGATTGTCGGTGACCGAGTTCATCTCGACTTCGACCACCCCGGCCACGTAGCCCAGGGCGTCCCGGCTGGCCCCATGAACCTGCGGAACCGCCCGGAGCGAATAGGCGTCCTGGACCTTGGAACAGTTGCTATGGGACACACGGATTTGCGAGCCGGCCAGGAGAGCCCGCATGTTCTCGGCCGTCTCGACGGCCCCCCGGTGCGGCCGGACGCTCGTGACCAGTTCGTCGAAAGGCGCATGGCTTCCCTTCAAGGCTTCCACGCTCATGGCCGCGGCAATATCGGCCGTGGACAGGAGAATGCGGGCGTCGGCGACGAGGAGGGCCAGGATGCTGCACATGACCTGGGTCCCGTTGATCAGAGCCAGCCCTTCCTTGGCCTCGAGCTCCAGCGGCTCGATCCCGGCAGAGTCCAGGGCATCGGCCGCCGGCCAGACCGTCCCTTCGTATTCGACCTCGCCTTCGCCGATAAGGGCGAGGGCCATGTGGGCCAGCGGGGCCAGGTCTCCGCTTGCCCCGACCGAACCCTGAGAAGGGATGAGCGGGTGGAGCTCGCGGTTGAGGAATTCGAGAAGCCGCTCGACAACGACCGTGCGGATGCCGCTTCGGCCCTGGGCCAGGCTCTGGGTCCGAAGCAGGAGAATGCCGCGGGTCACATCGGCCGGGAAAGGCCCGCCGACTCCGATGGCATGGGACAAGATCAGGTTCCGCTGAAGCTCGCGAAGCTTGTCCGCCTCGATCCGGGTGTTCTGGAACTTGCCGAAGCCGGTGTTGACCCCGTAGACGGCTTCGCCGCTTTCGAGGATTCGCTCAATAGCCGCCCTCCCCTTCTTCAGCCTCTCCCCGGCCCAGACTCCCAAGCGGACGGGCTCCCGGTCGCGGACGACGCGGAGAAAATCCTCCATCGATAAATGGTCGTCGAGTTCAATCATCAGAGCTCCTGCAGTCGGCTCATATTGTAAAGGATTGGGGGAAAGATTTCACCCCGGCAGAATGATTGGAGTCGGACCTCAGGATTTTGTTTAAAATGAATATGTCAGTTTAACCAAGGCACAAGACGGTTTTCCCGAACACCTGCATCTTATTAATATTAAAGAAAATACTGAGTTCCGACCCCAATCAAATTATTCGATCCAGATCCGGATCAGGCCGTCGTCGTCTTTGATCTCGATCAAGGCCATGGGGCCGGCCTCTTTCAACTGTTCAAGGACTTCTAAGATATCGATATCCAAGTCGCGGTCGCCGCAGCGGAAATGCTTATCTTCTTCCAGGGCGGCTAAACGGGCCAATCCCTCGACCAGGCTGAGGGGAAGGGTGATTTTCAGCTCTCCCCCGTCCCCGCCCCGGTCCGCGATCAGGATCTTGAACCATTTCGCCTCGCCCCGTGTGGAAGCCCTTCGGGCGTCTCTCTTCACCGCGTTTTTGACCACCCGCCAGTTGTCGTTGTCCGAGGCGGGGGCGGCCAAGACCGCCGAACCGATCGTCAGGACAAGGGCGATTCCCGCTGTCGATATTTTTTTCACGATGTTCATGCTCTCTCCTTGAACTTCGAATGTGTCGAGCCGGTTCAATCGATCCAAACCTTGATGATTTTCCCTTCTTTCTCGTCTTTGATTTCGAGAATGGTCCCGGTCGATTTCAGGTCCTTGACGATTCGGCTGATATCGTATCCTTTCTCCATCATGAGGTCCTTGTCATCCTGGGAAATGGCGGCCAGGGCCAGGTCGGCCAGGCCGATGGGAAGGTTCAGCGACAGCTCGGCCTTGTTCGTGCCGAGGTCCAGGATTTGGATGTGTAAGAACCGGGCCCGCCGTTCGCCGGACCGCTCGGTATGCCGGTCGGGGACGGCGGCCAAGGCTTCGGGCTCGACCCGGAGAAGGGCGATCTTGGCCCGGTCGAGCAGCTCGGCGTCCTTCTCTTCGGCCAGCATCTTTTTCAGCACCGGGGCGCTCTTGGCCGCGGCCTTCTTCTCCTTGAGGGAGCTCAGCCGGAGAGCGGCGAAATAGCGGACGTCCTTTTCGGGATGAGTCAGGCGGTCCTCGATTTCCGGAAGGAAGGAACGGTCGCCTTTCTCGTAGAGCTTCATCGACAGGTCGATGATCGAGGCCTCGGCGTCGGAGCTCAGGCTCTTGTTCCGGTCGCCGCGGCCGAGATACTTCTGGTAGCCCCGGAGGGCCTCCTCTTCCCGCCCGCCGATCTTCTCCAGGCATTTGGCCCGGTAATAAAGGGCCGGAACGAGAAAGGACTCCGACGGTTCGGATTTCAGGAACGCGTCAAGGCGGGCCAAGGCCTCAGCAAAGCTCTCGTCGAAAATGAGGAGCTTGATCTCCCGGAAATTCCTTTCCTCCGACTCCGTCTGGGCCCAGGCCGGGAAGGCCAGGGCCGACAGGACGACCGCAATCAAAGCGGGAATGATCACCCGTTTTCGCATCTTAGACCTCGCTTCCCGCCAGCTCCCCACGGAGGAGCATGATGCGGAGCAGCAGATTTTTCTCTTCGACGTACCTCTGGATCCGGGCGGCCTCCTCGGCCGTGATCTCCTCGCTGATGCGGCTCAGCTCGACAAACAGGCGTTCGATCTGGTCGCAGATTTTTCGGGCCTTGGCCATCGAGGCTTCGTCCAGGTGGGCGTCCACAAGCCTCTTTTTCGAAAGGAGGTCGGCCGTCCGGCGGACGGCGGATTCGTTCGTCAGTAAACGGCCGGCATCCTCGGGGGAAGCCTGGACGAAATCCAGGAGCATGGCCTGGCTCTTTTCGAGGTAATCGATCGTCTCCCTCTTGGCCACGGACAGCTCGGCCCGGTCGAGAAATTCCCCGGAAGCGTGAATCCCCAAGGCCTCCGGCCGGACTGGATGGGGCGTCCGGAGGGCGAAATACATGATGGAAGCTCCGATCAGGAGCCCGCCCAGGGCGCCGGCGAAAATCGGCTTCCAGCCGAATGAGGGAAAGGCCGTCCGAATGCGCTCCCGGACCGGCCGGGCGAACGCCCGGTCCGCGATCCGCCCGGGAAGGGCGTCCCAGTCCACGGTGTTCATGGCCTTGCGGACATCATCCTTCAGGGCTGCCGCGCCCCGCAGGATCGCTTCCGCTTCTTCCCATTGTTTTCGGCAATCGGGACACATGGCCAGATGCTCCTTCCATTCGCTCCGGTCTTTCGGCGAATCCGTCTCCGAAAGCCCCGAGTCGAAATCTTTGTGAAACCTCCGGCAGACGCTCATGATTGACACCCCACGTGGGGCCCCATCAATGTCCGGAGCCGCCGGATCGCCTTGAAATGAAGCGATTTCACCGTTCCGGTCGAAATGTTGAGGGCCCGGGCGATCTCCTCGTTGCCCATTTGGCTGACGTGGCGCATGAGAAAGATCGTCTTCTGGCGCTCGGCCAACCGGTCGACCGAACGGGCCAGGGCCGACTTCAGGTTCGAGGCCCGCTCCGCGTTTGGCGAGCGTTCGTCGGCGAGCGGGATCTCATCCACCCGGACGCCGCTTTCCATCTCCCGGCGGCCGCGCGCCCTTCGGTATCGATCGATGCAAAGATTCTTGGCCACCTGGATCAGCCAGGCGTCGAAATTCCGGTTGTCCTGGAACGAATCGATCTTTTCATAGATCCGGAGGAAGACGTCCTGGACCGCATCCACGGCATCTTCTTTATTCCGGAAAAAGGAGTACGCCAGGACGAAGACCTTTTTCTGGTACATCCCGATCAAGGCGACGAACGCCTCCCTGTCCCCTGACCGGACCCGCCGGACCAGGCCGGAAACGGCCTCCGGCGAGGCGCCGCTTTCGGGGGGGAAGGCCATTTCGGGATTCACATCAGACATAACGAAACCGGATCAGTCAAAGTTTACGCCCGGGGACTTCGAAACGCAAACGGACTCCGCCCTCTCCCCGGTCGAATGAAAATCCAATATTTTCAGCTGGTTAGAGGATCAATACTTCCGGAAATCCCGGGACTCGCGGCCGAAGCGGGACTCGTTCGGACGTTCGGCCCGGGGCTTGGCCTCGCTGACCACGATCCGGCGCCCCTCAAGGTCTTGCCCATTCATCTTGGCGATGGCATCCTCGGCCGCTTCGGGCGCGGCCATTTCGACAAAGCCGAACCCGCGGCCCTGGAGGATGTTGGCCGAAACGACTTCGCCGAACCGGCCGAAGACCTCGCGGAGCGTTTCCTCGGTGGTTTTGTAATTGAGGTTGCCCACATACAGCTTATTGGAACTCATGAGAAAGCCTCCTCGGTCGCCCCATTTTTTCATAAGAGCCCGTGAAAAATCAACCCGCCGGCTCCGGAATTTTTTCCCCGAGGCGGAATTTGATATGATGGTCCTTCTCGATTCGCAGGATGCGGAGAGCTGCATGAAAAAGCGCGCGTATGTCTGGATCCTGGTCCTGTTTTTCGTCTTCCTGATCGCGGCGGCCGGCGTATCGCTCCTGTTCCTTTCCTTCGAGCGGGCCCCGGACGTTCCCTCCGCGGCCTATCTCCGCCTCGACCTGGCCGGCGCGGTCGTCGATTTTCCCGAAACCGGATTCTGGTCGTCTTTCCTGCCCGGCGGACGCCCCCTTTCCATCCACGACGTCTGGATGGGTCTTCGCAAGGCCGCGGCCGACTCCCGCATCCGCGGCGTGTTCGTAAAAATCGGTATGCTCGAATGCGATTGGGCCAAATGCGCTGAAATCCGGGACGCCCTGATCGCCTTCCGCCGCTCCGGGAAAAAAGCCGTGGCCTTCATCGAGGAGCTCCCCGAAGGCGACAAAGAGTATTTCCTGGCAACCGGCTGCGACCGGATCGTCATTCATCCCCTCGGCTGGCTGGGGATCAACGGCCTGGGCGGCTATGTCCCGTTCTTTAAAAAGACGCTGGACAAGCTCGGGATCCGGGCCGAATTCGAACACATCGAGGAATTCAAGACCGCCTACAATCAGTTCACGGAGAGCGGCTTCACTTCCGCCCACCGGGAAATGACCGCATCGCTTCTCCAAAGCCGGTTCGAAGATTACGTCGCCGCCGTCGCCGCGGCCCGGGATAAGAGCCCCGAAGAAGTCCGGGCCCTGATCGACCGGGCCTTCTTCCAGGGCGAACAGGCCAAGGAGGCCGGGCTTGTGGACGAAGTCCTCTACGAGGACCAGGCTGTTGCCCCCTGGACCGGGGACGGCCGGCCGGCCCGTCCGGTTCCGCTTTCAGCTTACAGCCGGATCGACGCCGCTTCGCTCGGCTTGAACAAGGGCCGTCGCATCGCCCTGATTTACGGCCAGGGAACAATTCTCAGCGGACCCGGCTACATCCAGACCATGGGATCGGACACGGTCGCCGAGTGGTTCCGGGCCGTTCGGGAGGACGCCTCGATCCTGGCGGTCGTCTTCCGGATCGACAGTCCCGGCGGATCGGCCGTCGCCTCCGACACCATCTGGCGCGAAGTCGAGTTGACCCGGAAGAAAAAACCGGTCGTGGTCTCGATGTCCGACCTGGCCGGATCGGGCGGTTACTGGATTGCCATGAGCGCCGACCGGATCATCGCCCACCCCCAAACCCTGACCGGATCGATCGGGGTTATCTCCGGAAAATTCGACCTTTCGGGCCTCATGGATAAGATCGGCGTCACTACGGAGAAGATCGCCATCGGCAAACAGTCGGACATCTTCACGCCCTTCCGGCCGATGAGCCCCGCGGAACGGGACCTCTTTAAAAAGCAGATCCGCTGGATCTACGACCGCTTCATCGCCCAGGCGGCCGAGGGACGGAAAATGAAGCCCGAGGACGTGGATCAAATCGGCCGCGGCCGCGTTTGGACCGGCCGCCAGGCCCTCGAAATCGGGCTGGTTGACGAGCTGGGCGGGCTCCCGCAGGCGGTCGAAGCAGCCAAGAGCCTGGCCGGGATCGAAGCCGGGGAAGATGTCCGCCTGGTCGTCTGGCCGAAGCGGACATCCTTCTTCGCCTCGTTGTTCGGACGGGCCGAGGCCGAAGCGGTGCGGGTCCGGGACGGACTCCTTCCCCGGGAAGTCAAAAACGCCCTGGAACGGGCCCTCCGCCTCAACAAGGAGCGGGTTTGGGCCTTGATGCCATTCCTCCCGGAATGAGAATTGAGGATGTCGACGGCCGGCACTCCCAATCCCCGGAAGACGACCCCGCCACCGCCCCGGCCAGTGGAAGGACGAAGGACGCCGAAGGGCCGGTTCTCACTTGGATTTTTTGATGATGACTTTTTCGTCCGGCTTCATCAGCCAAAGCTTTTCCCTGGCTTCGCGGTCGACGGCTTTCGGGTCCGACTTGAGGGAGGCGACTTCTCTCTCCAGGCGGGCTTTCTCGGCCTTGAGGGATTCGATCTCCCGGAGAAGCTCGGCTTGGACCTTACGGGCCTTGACGATGCCGATCAGGCCTTTTTTACCGAAAACGGTCGTGATGAGGAGGGCCAAGAGGAGGAACCCGATGATGGATATGGTGACTTTTTTCCATATTCCACTTGTTTTTTTCTCATTCACCCGAGTTTCTCCAAGGCCGCTTTAACCAACGCCCGGAGTTCCTTTTTCGTGCCGGCCTCGGCATAACACCGAACGAGCGGCTCGGTGCCCGAGGGCCGGAGCAAAACCCAGTCGTCGCCCGCAAAATCGAACTTGATGCCCTCGATCGTTTCAATATTCTCGACAGGCCGGCCGGCAAGACGGTTCGGAGGAAGCTTGAGCAGACGGCGGAGGTTGCGGCTGCGCTCGGGATTGGCCGGGATATCCTTCTGCAGACCGATCCGTTCCCCGTATGTTCGGAACAGGTCGTCGATGATGCCGGACAAGGGCCGGCCGGTCGAAGCGATCATCTCCGCGGTCAGAAGGCCGGCGACGATCCCGTCCTTTTCCGGCAGGTGGCGGGCCAGGGCTAGGGACGCCGATTCCTCGCCGCCGAACATGATCCTATCCTGGAGCCAAAGGTCGGCCAGAAACTTGAACCCAACCGGGGTTTTAAAAAGCGGAAGGTCTCGGGACCGGGCGATCCTGTCGATCAGGTGGGTCGTCGAAACCGAACGGGCGATACCACCCCGCCAGCCCTTTTTTTCGATCAAGTATTCGAGGAGAGCGGCCAGGATGAGGTTGGGAAGGACGACCCGGCCCTGCTCATCGACGATGCCGAAGCGGTCTCCATCGGCGTCCGTGGCGATCCCCAACTGGCAATTCTTCTCGAGGACCAGGGTTCGAAGCTCCGACAGGTTCTCTTCGGTGCAGGAGGGGGCGATCCCCCCGAAATATGGGTCGATGTAGCCATGGATCTCCTCGACCGGGATCCCGTTTTCGCTCAGGATCTCGTCCAGGTATTCCCGGCTCGTTCCGTAGAGGGAATCCACTCCCACCCGGATCCCCGAGTTGCGGATCAGTTCAAAATCGACCTTGTCCTGAAGGAAGGTCAGGTAGTCGTTCCGAAGGTCGATTTTTTCGATGAATTCCTTGCGGGGATAGCTGGGGAAAACAGAGAAATCAGGCTGGAGGCGGCGGATCTCGGCTTCCAGCGCGTCGGTGTCCACGGGCATGGCCGGGGCCCCGGTCTCGACGTTGTATTTGAGGCCGTTGTATTCGGGAGGGTTGAAGGAAGCGGTGAAGTTGATCCCCCCTTGGGCGCCTCGCTTTCGGATCTGGTAAGCCTGGGCCTGGGAGGGGGCGTCGCGCTCCGAAAGCAAGACCCTGATGCGATTGAGCGAGAGAATGCGGGCCGCCTCAGCCGCAAACCGTTCCGAGAGGAAGCGCGTGTCATAATTGACGATGACCGATATATCGCGCTCGCCGTATTTCTCCCTGAGCCGGTTGACCAGTGACTGAACGACCAGGCGGACGTTATGGAACGTGAACTCTTCGCCCATAACCGCCCGCCAACCCGATGTTCCGAATTTGATCATGATCCAGGCTCAAACTAACATAAGACGCCGGCCGCTTGCAAATTTCTGACCCTCTCCGAGAGCTCCCTCACCCCCCCCGGTCCATCCCTACAGGCGGAAAACGGCTGAGGAGTTCACCTGCCGAATCACCCCTTGGGGGGATTGCCCCCCGGCAGTCCTCTTGCATAATGGGGGGGGTCTGGGATAGGATTCGATCCGGGTAACACCCAGATAGGAGCAGAAAGAGCCCCATTGACTGAGAGAAGGAAATCGGGTAGGTAAGTATGAGGGAATCGATGAGAACCATGGAGCAGTCCAAAGGGATGGAGCAGGCTGTCTATCCCGGTTCTTTCGACCCGATCACCAACGGCCACGTGGACATCATTCTCCGAGGGGCGCAGCTCTTTCCCCGAATCCTGGTGGCCGTCCTCGAGAATCCCAAAAAGGCGACCCTCTTCACCACGGACGAGCGGGTGGCCTTCATCCGGGATATTTTTAAGGATCGGCCCCAAATCGAGGTCGAGGCCTTCCACGGCCTGCTGGCCGATTTCGTCCGGTCCCGCCGGGCCCGGATCATCATCCGCGGACTCCGGGCCGTCTCGGATTTCGAATACGAGATGCAGATGGCCCAGATGAACCAGCAACTCAACCCGGACCTGGAAACCCTATTCATGATGCCCAGCGCCCGGTATACGTTCCTCAGTTCCAGCCTGGTAAAGGAAGTCTTCGCCCTGGGCGGCTCCGTCCGCGGCCTCGTTCCGGAGACCATCGAACGGCGCCTCCGTGAGAAATTCAAGGCACAATCGGAGTCTTCATCTACATGAGAGGACGAAAATGACATGTTGGGCCTGAAGCGGGAAAAAACCATCGTCGGCCTGGACATCGGTTCCCATGGGGTGAAAGTCCTGGAACTCGACCTGAAGAGCAAGGGGAAAAAGGACGCGTTCGAAGTCGCCCGCATCGGCTACGAGCCCCTTCCCCACGACGCCATTGTCGAGGGCTCGATCATCGATTCAGCAGCGGTCGCGGAAACCATCGCCGCGGCCTTCGATAAAGCCAAGATCTCGTCCAAGGACGTCGCCCTCTCGGTTTCCGGAAATTCCGTCATCATCAAGAAAATCTCCCTTCCGGCCATGGAAACCCAGGAGCTGGCCGAATCCATCATCTGGGAGGCCAAGCACAACATCCCCTACCCCTACGAGGAGACGCATGTCGATTACGCCATCCTGAAGCCTCCGCCGGGGTCCGACGAACGGGGACTGGAGATCCTTCTGGTCGCGGTCAAGAAGGAGAAAGTCTCCGCCTACGCCAACGTCATCAACCAGGCCCGCAGGAACCTGGTAGCCATCGAGGTCGACGCGTTCGCCCTGTACAACGCCTTCGAGATCAATTACCCCGAGGAATTCGAAGAAAAAACGGTCGCCCTGGTCGGGATGGGGGCCAACGTCACGACGATTGTCGTCGCCGACCACGGCGTGCCCCAACTCTTCCGCGACCTGACCCTCGGCGGCTCCTACATCACCGAAGCGATCCGCAAGGACCTGAACATCGGGTATCCCGAGGCGGAGTCGTTGCTGCGGGGCGTTCCCCCGGCCGGCATCGCCCAGGCGGACGCGGAATCCCTCCTGGACATGAACATCAAGGAGCTTCTCGACGAGATCGAGAAAACCCTGGCCTTTTTTACGGCCGAGGACCGGCAGGAAAAGAAGATCAACCAGATTTACCTCTGCGGCGGCCTGGCCGGGATCACCAATCTCCCGGCGGCGTTCGAGCAGAAATTCAGGGTTCCGGCGACCTTGTTCAATCCCTTCCGCAAGGTCCGGTATAATGAAAAAAAACTGGATCCGGTGTATGATCAGGAGATGGGGGCTTTGTTCGGCGTAGCCTGCGGCCTGGCCACCCGGAAGCGGGAGAGATAAACCGATGATCCGCGTCAACCTCCTCAAAACGGACATCAAGGGCGGCGACAGGAAATCGGCCGCGGCAGCCGCTCCCCCCGTCGAAGCCAGGCCGGAAAGAGCGAAAAAGAGCAATACGATCAACTTGATCTTCGGCCTGCTGATCGTCGTCATCGGGGCCCTGGCCTTCCTCCAGAAAAAAGCCCTCGACACCGAGCGGATCCTGCTGGCCGACGCCCAGGAACAGCAGCGCGTCCTGACCCCCGTTCTCCAGAAGCTCGAACTCGTGGAAATGCAGAAACGATTCCTCCAGAGCAAAATCGGATTGATCGAGGAGCTCCGGACCAAGCAGAGCCTTCCCCTTCAAGTCCTCGACACCATTTCGGCAACGCTTCCCGAATGGGTCTGGCTGTTGGAGGCGACGTTCAAGGGGATGACCCTGGACATCAAGGGCCGGGCTTTATCCAACATCCAGATCTCCGAGTATTCGACCGTCCTCCAGAGGTCCGGATTGTTCTCCGAGGTGACGATCACCTCCTCGAACCAGATCGTCGTCGGTCGGAACGTCGTCCAGGAATTTCTCCTCAAGATTCAGCTCGTCCGTCCGGCCGTGTCGGCGAAAGGCCCGGTGCCTAAATGAAGAACAAGGACTTGACGACGTATCTCCTCCTGGCGGCCCTGGTCGTCGGCGCCGCCTATTTCGCTTATTTTAAACCGAAACAGGCCTCGCTGAAAACGATCCGCAACGAGCGGATCGCGGCCGAACAGCAGGTCGACGTGCTGCGGGCAAAAAAGCGGCAGTTGGACAAGATCGAGGCCGAATTGGTCACCCTGAGCGCCTCGTTGTCCGAGCTGGAGACAATCATTCCCCAGAAGAAGGAAACCAGCGACATCCTCCGCAATATCCAGCAGATGGCCTCCGACCAGCAGCTCGACCTCAAACGCTGGACGCAGAACCAGGAGACGGTGAGGGATTTCTATACCGAATGGCCCATCCCGATCGTGGTCGAAGGGACCTTCAACAACCTGGCTCTGTTCTTCGACCGAATCCTCCATTTCCCGAGAATCTTCAACATCGAGGACTTTTCGATCATAGCCCTCCCCAACCAGATGGCGGGCAACACGATCACCGCCTCATTCACGCTGAAGTCTTACTTCTTCCTCGAGCAAGCCCTGATCAAGAAACCCCCTCAGAAGAAGCCGGCGGCGTCGGCCAGGAGCGATCGCGATGAGATTTAAACGGTTCATCCCTCCAGTCCTGGCCCTCGGCCTCCTCGCTCCGGTTTTCGTCCGGGCCCAGGAAGCAGCAGCTCCGCCGCAGGACCAGGCGGCAAAGACACCGCCCCCGGCCCAGGAGAAAAAGACCGCCCCGCCGATTTTCTCCTACGACCCGGCCGGCCGACGCGATCCGTTCAAGGATCTTTTCGGCGGACAGGAAATCAGGGAAACGCAGAAAATCGTCTCCAAGGTCTCCGACATGGACATCGACGACATCAACCTGATGGGGATCGTCAAGACGCCGAGACGGTATGAAGCCATCATCGCCTTTGCCGACGGATTCCCCATGACCCTGCTCGTCGGCCAGAAGCTGGCCGACGGGTACGTCGTATCCATCGATGATGAGAAAGTCGTCTTCCGCAAAACCAGCGATCGGGGCATTCCCCTCGCCAAGCCCAGAGACATCGTGAAAGAGATCATGCCCGAGGAGCCCTCTCATGAATAAGTCCAACACCCGGCTCACGGCCCTCCTCATCGGGATCGCCCTGGCGACAGTCGGTTTCTCCCAGACAGGACCCTCCCCCGCCCAGGTCAAGATGACCCTGCTGCCGACCCGGGTCAATGTCAGGGTGGTTCTCGACGGCATCGTCCCGGCCTCCACGACGGCCGCGGCTTATGCCGCGGGGAACGAAGCCGTCCTCACGGTCGACCTGGGTTCCATCCAGGCCCCGGCGGACGCTCCGATGATTCCGGCCGACGAACCGCCGCTCGTCAGGGCGGCTCGCTTCGTCCCGGGAACGGGAGGGCGGGTCTCCCTGGCCTTGACCCTGCAGGAGAAGGTGCCGTTCCGGATCTTCACCGAGGGAACGAAAACCGTCATCGAACTCATCAAGGTCCAGCGCGGCAGCGGGGAGTACCTCATCGCCCCCGAGACGAAAGCCGAGCTGGACCGAACCGGCCGGGCCTCCCGGACCTTGACGTTAGGCGCCCCGAACAGCCGGAACGACCGGCTCGACTTCTCGGCCCAGATGGACGGCAAGGCGATCGTCAATATCTTCGCCCTGGACGCCCCGCTTCGCCTGGTCGTCGACGTCTTCGACGCCGTCCTGGAACGGGCCTCCTTCAACGTTCCGGTTGGAAGCCACGGCGTCGATCGGATCAAAGTAGGCCAGTTCAAAGACGGCGACCCATACGCGATCACCAGACTCGTCTTCGAGCTGAAGGAGCCTCGGATGTTCGCCCTGTCAGCCGGAACCGGCTCCTTCAACGTCATGTTCCCCGACGCGGCGGCCGTGATTGCGGCGTCGCCGACGCCCGCCGCCCCGAAGCCCGCGCCTAAGCTCGAGTCCGTCACACCTCTCCCGGCCAAAACAGAAACAAAGGCCGCCATCCTTCCGGCGGAGAAAAAAATCGAAGTGAAGCAGCCGGAAGCCAAGCCGGCTGGAAACGGAGACGCTCCTCCCGTCAAAACCGAAACGAAAACCGAAACAGC
>JAFGEN010000101.1 GCA_016931595.1 Candidatus Aminicenantota bacterium
CCCAGGGCGTCCACGATCTTCATCCGCGTGGCCCGAAGTGTCGGGAGAATCGAGGCCAGGGCCGCTGCGGCGACCGTCCCGAGAATGATGATTGCCGTGCTTTCCCAGCTCATCCGGAACGACAGCGGGTAGCTTTCGGCCAGGCCCGGCGGAGGCGGAAGGGTGATCGACAGGGCGTTGAGGCCGCGCGTCGCCAGGAAGGCGAAGGCGGCGCTAAAAAGCCCGCCGATCAGGCCGATCCAAACGCCCTCCGAAATGAATGCCGCCAGGGCCTGGCGCCGGTTTGTCCCCAGGGCCAGGATCGTCCCGATTTCCGGCGTCCGCTCGACGACCGACATCAGGATGGTGTTCGACGTGCTGAAAAAAACGATCAGGAACAGGACGATGGTCAGCACTCCGGTGATCTGTTTGTAAAATTGCTCGACCTGCCGGTAATAGGCGGCCCGCTCGTGCCATTTCTTGAGAACGATGGGATGGCCCTTTTCCCGAGCCAGCCGTTCCACGGCCGCGAACGCGCGGTCCGTCTTTTCCGTTTGGTCCAGGGTGACGATCAGAGATCCGACTTTGTCGGTATCGAGCAGAAGCCGGGCCGTCCGCAGGGGGACGACGACGGCCCGCTTGTCGTATTCTGCGGCCGCGCCGCGAAAAACGGCCGCGACCGTCAGATCCATGGCATTGAGGGCGCCTTCGGCCGTCGTGCTCATAAGGGTGACCGAGTCTCCGACTTTCGCCTCGAGCGATTTCGCCAGCCCTTCTCCCAGGGCGATGATGTGCGGGTCATCGCCGCGGGCGGACAAGGCCTCATAGGTCGCCCCCTCCATCCGGAAAAGCCCGCGCATTCTCCGTTCGAGGTCCGGCTCAACTCCCTGGCCGAGACAGGCCACGGATTTCTCGCCGTTGGAGACGAGGCCCATGAACTCGATCCGGGCCTGGACCAGGCTGACGTCCGGCAGCCGGAGAAGGTCGGCCCGAAGGGCCTCGGCGTTTTCGAGCCCGAGCTCGAGGATGCGGGATTCCTCCCGGTCGAAATAATCCCGGTGGAAGACCTGGAGATGGCCGGTCTCGGAATGGATGGTGGACTCGCGCAGGCCCCACTCGATATAGCGCGAATGGCTGTCGGTGAGAAGCAGGGCGCCGATGCCGATGGTCAGGACGATCAGCGAAACCGCCGTCCGCCGTTTCTGCCGGAACAGGCTCCGAAAGCCGAGTTTGAGGAAGGTCATGCCCGGCCTCCCGGTTCCTCGATGCGTTCGACCGCCCCGTCGCGGAGGTGGACGACCCGGCGCCCCATTCCGATGATCCGCGGGTCGTGCGAGGAAAAGACGAAGGTCGCGCCCTCCTCCGCGTTCAGCCGCCGCATCAGCTCGAGGACGGCCGCTCCGGTTTCGGAATCGAGGTTGGCCGTGGGTTCGTCGGCCAGAATGAAGGCCGGCTTCTTGACGATGGCCCGGGCGATCGACGTCCGTTGCCGCTCGCCGCCCGAAAGCTCCGAAGGGCGGTGCTTCCGACGGCCGGCCAATCCGACTTTTTCCAGGGCGGCCTCGACCCGGCGGCGCCGTTCGACGCCCGGGACGCGCTGGAGAATCAGGGGGTACTCGACGTTTTCAAAAACGCTGAGCACGGGGATCAGGTTGAAGCTTTGGAAGATGTAGCCGATGGAATCGCGGCGGGCCGGGGCCAGGTCGTTGAGGCCGAGGGGAATCGTATCCTTCCCGTTGAAAACAACGCGCCCGGAATCGGGCTTATCGATCAAGCCGAGAAGGTTGAGCAGGGTGGTCTTTCCGCTTCCCGAAGGCCCGGCCAGGACCAGGAACTCGGCCGGGCGCACGGCCAAATCGATGCCGCGGAGAGCCCGGACCTTGACTTTCCCCAGGCCGTAATCCTTGGAAACGCCCTCGAGCGAAGCGACAGGAGCCTGTGTTTCCCGGCGGATGTCCGCGGCCGGCGCGGTCATGGCCGCCTCTTTTCGCCGAGCCGCTTTTTGGCTTGGGCGGCATACGATGAACCCGGCGCCAGTTCAATGACTTTTTTGAAGTGATCTTCGGCTTCTTTGTTTCTAGCGGTCCCGGCCAGCGCCGTCCCGTAATAAAAATGGTAGGTCAGGAGAAAATCCGACGGCATTTTTCCGCCGAACCCGGCCAGGATGGTTTGAATCGCCTCGAAATCGCCCAGGACCAGCCCGTTCCGGCCGAAGATTTCCGGCACCAGGAGACTGTTGACGGCCCGGACGAGACGGATTTCCGGATTCCTCGGCGCCAGGAGAACGGCCCTGTCCATGAGGGCGAATCCCCGGTTGAGAAGGTCCAGGGCTTCCATGGATTCGCCCAGGTTCCCGGCCTGGATCGTGAGGACCGATCCCATGTTGACCATAGCCGACGCATTGTCCGGGTCGATTTCCAGGAGCCGCCGCAGGTGTTTCTCGGCCTTTTCCTCGGCGCCGCTTTGTCCCTCGAGGCCGGCCCGGTCATGATAGATGCGGCCGAGAGCCAGAAGAATCTCCTTGTTGTCGGGATCTTTCTTCAAGCGGTCTTCCAGGTCATCGACGCTCTGTCCGAAGGCGGCCAGGATCGAAGCCAAGATGAGACCCGCGATCAGGATCGTTTTCTTCGCCATGTGGATACCTCCCGCCGGGATGTTTCTTTCTCCCGGCGGGGGGGATCATAGGAGATCGGGGGCGGCTGACGCACGGTTTTTCCGATAAAACCGGGATCTGAGAGGATGAACGGGGGAAAAAGGGGGATGAAAAATCCGGTCAGAGACCCTGCCGGTAGATTTTCTCCAAGTATTCGACGGTGACGTCGGCCGGGGTGATTTTAACGTCGCCCTTGACGATCGTTTTCGAGGCGTAAAGGCCGATGTCTTCGGCCTGGACTCCGTAGTCGGACAATCTCGCCGATACGCCGAGCTCTTTGAGGAATCCCTCCAATCCTCCCTTGGGCTCAAACAGGCCTTGGAGAATCTCGACTTTTTCGGGACAGCTCGATCCGGTCCGAAGGGCGGAAAGGACATGCACCATCATGACGGCGCTAGCCCGGCCGTGGGGGACGCCGTGGAAAACGGTCAGCGGGTATCCCATGATATGGGGGAGGATGGTGCTGGAATGGGCGATGGCCGCACCGGCGGTCGTCGAGGCGGCGGCCATCCGGTCCATCGCCTCCGCTTCCTTTTTCGCGGCCCGGGGCAGCTCGGCCAGGACGATGTCGATGGCGTGCAGGGCCAGCATGTCGTTGAGCGGGAAGGAGATGGTCGAAAGATAGGCTTCGGCGGCATGGGCGAGGACGTCCAGTCCGGTGTCGA
>JAFGEN010000102.1 GCA_016931595.1 Candidatus Aminicenantota bacterium
GTCGAAAACGCCCGCTACGTCATCGCCACCGGCGAGGTCCCGATCGTGGGGTTCAGCCGAGTCCCGCCCGGGTTCAAATTCTGGATCCCGTTCACCCTGTTCATCATCGTCATCGGCTGGATCTGGGGCGGCTGGGCGGCCGCGGCGGGGCAGAGCATATTCGCCCTGGTCTCGGGCCGGGCGGCCGACCCGGGGAATCCCGTCGAGGTCGAAACGTACCGGCTGATCGCCGTCGGGCTGATGTTCCTGTCGCTTTCGATTTACGCTTTCGGAAAAAAGATTTCCCGGACGCTGGAGATCGTCGACGGCTTCATGGTCTTCCTGACTCTGTTTTCGGTCGTCGTCCTGGCCGTCGTCTTCGCCCCGGCCGCGATCTGGGGGGAATGGCTCAAAAGCATGGTCACGCCGGCGGCCCCGCCGGCCGGCATCGACCCGGTCCTTCTGGGCTCCATCGTCGGTTACACCGGCTTCGGGGCCGGGATGAATTTCCTGCTGATCAGCTATTACCGGGACCACGGCTACGGCATGGGCCACAAGACGGGGTTTTTCTCGGGATTGGTCGGCGGCCACAAGCAGCACGTCCATCCGTCCGGCCTGACCTTCCGGGAGAGTCCGAAAAACGCCGCCCTCTGGAAGCGCTGGTTCCGCTACCTGCTGATCGACCAGTGGGGGGTGTTTTTCGTCGGGGCGATGATCGGCATGTTCATCCCCAGCGTCCTGGTCCGGGCGCTGGCCTCGGCCCCGGGGGCCGCCGTGCCGACAACGGCCAACATCCCGGTGTACGCGGCCATGGAACTGGGGAAGAGGGGCGGATTTTTCTTTTTCTTTCTGCTTATCATCGGGGCGATGGTCCTGTTCAAGACCCAGACCTCGGTCCTGGAGATCCTGATTCGAAACGTGACGGACTCGGCGATCGCCGTCAGCCCCAGGCTTCGGGAAAAAATCGACGGCGATCCGCGCAAGGCGTATTACGCGACGGCCGTTTTGTTTATCCTGGTCATCGCGGTCATCATCCACCTGGCCTTACCGGGCCAGCTTCTCCAGATCGCCGGCAACATGTCGACCCTGGCTTCGCTGATCTACCCGGTTCTTCTGATCTACCTCAACACGAAGCTTCCCCGGCCGGCCCGGGCCCGGTGGTGGTCGATTCTGGCCTTGGTCCTGAATATTGTCTTCTTCGGATACTTTTTCCTGAATTTCGCCTCGTCGGTGCTCTTCGGCAAGCCGCTGTTGATGTTTTAAATCCATAATCGGTGCCAGGTTACTCATTCACCGATTTCCGGCCGCGATTGTTTGACAACCGCTCCGAGTCGGAATTATGCCGGCCTCGGTTTGAACGAGGCGAGGAGGAACTCATGACGCTGTCCAAGCTGGAATCCAAGCTGTTTTGGCCATTGATGATCGTGTGCGCCCTGGCGCTTGTTTTCGCCGCCTGCGGCAAGTCCGGCAAGGACGAAACCGGGGCGGGCGAGGCGGCCGGTTCCGCCGGCGGCCCTTCCGCTGAAGCGGCGGACGCATACGCGGGCTGGGTGGAATATATCTCGGACCCGATGGGTTTCAACGTCATGGTTCCCCAGCCCATGATCTATTCCACGGAGCGGAAAGAGACTGCGGCCGGTCCGACCGACCTTCATTATTTCCTGGCCGAAGTGGGGGCGGAGACCTACGGAGTCATCTGTAACGATTTCTCGGGGGATTTCGCGGCCAAGGTCGACCAGAAGGATTTTCTGGACAAGGGCATCAAGGGTTTTGTCGATAACCTCGCCGGAACGGTGACGTCGGAGCGGGACGTGGCCTTGGACGGGCAGGCCGGCCGGGAAATCGTTTTAACCGGCTCGAGCGGCGGCGCGGCCCTGTACGGAAAGGCCCGCTTTTTCCTGATCGGCAGCCGCTTGTACCAGGTGGCCTACATTGCCGAACTGGGCAAGGAGAAGGAGGCCGCGGTGGACCATTTTCTTGATTCCTTTAAGCTGAAATAAGAAATTGGTGCCAGGTTACTCATTCCCCCATTTCCAATCTCGCTATACGGGTGGGAAGGAAATCGGGGAATGAGTAACCTGGCACCGAATGCTTTGGCCCCGAATTATTCGTGGATGGCGCGGACGGCCCGGGCCATCGCCGCCCAGAAATTCCACCAATATTCTTCGAACGTGATGGTGTTGGTTAAAAACGGAGTGACGATGCAGGAGCGCAGGACGTAGATGCTGCCCAGCCGCTCCCATTCGCCTTCCCGCAGGCCGAATTTCGCTACGAATGACCGCGGCGTGTCGCCGTATTCCTCCCGGGTCAGGGCGGTCTTGGAGGTGATGAAATCGTTGACGTACACCGGTCCCGACTTGTATGAGCATCTCTCATAAATCGCCTGGTTCAGCCGGTTCATCGCCTCCAAGTCGCCGTTTCCTTTCTCGTGGAAAGCGTAATCGACGATGTTGATGTCGGGTCGGGTCAGGGGAATGACCTCGAATTCCTTTCCCCCCGCTTCCAGTCGTCCGGCTTGCAACAACGCTTGGTGGAAGCGGCAGGCTCCCTCGATGCTGGCCCCGATGATCCGGCCGTATCCCGATATATTGAGCGGCACGACCCGGTGGGCCATCCAGACGGCGGCGACCGCCGCTCCGGCTTTCGAGCCTTCCATGATGTAGCTTCCCAGGAGGGTGGGGTTGTCGTCGGTCTTTTCAAAGACGTAGGCGGCGAAATACGAAATCAGGTCGATGATCCGGCGGTCCCGGGCGACGAC
>JAFGEN010000103.1 GCA_016931595.1 Candidatus Aminicenantota bacterium
ACCCGGGATGCGCGAGGCCATGGCCTCGGCCGAGGTCGGCGACGACGTCATCGGGTTCGACCCGACCGTCCGGAAACTCGAAGCCCTGTCCGCCGAGGTCATGGGAAAAGAAGCCGCCTTGTTCTGCCCCTCGGGGACGATGGGCAACTCCATCGCGGTCAAAGCCTGGACCCATGAGCTGCAGGAAGTCATCGTCGAGGCCCGGTCGCATATATTCAACCTCGAATCCACCCACCTGACGTTCATCTCCCGTGTGACTCCCCGGCCTCTGCCTTCCCGGCGCGGGGCGATGGAACCGGCTGAAGTCGAGCGATTCGTCAAGAAGCCGAATGTCCACACACCCGAAACGACGCTGATCTGCCTTGAAAATTCTCACAATAACTGGGGCGGAGCGGTCGTCCCCCTGGAGAATTTCCAGGCCATCCGCGGTGTGGCCGACCGCCACAACCTGAAAGTCCACCTGGACGGGGCCCGGATCTTCAATGCTGCAACCGCATCGGGGGTTCCGGTCGCCGATTACGCCCGGGAAGTCGACTCGGTGATGTTCTGCCTGTCCAAAGGACTCTCCGCTCCGATCGGGTCCATGCTCGCCGGCCCGGGGCCATTCATCGACTACGGCCGAAGGATCCGGAAAGCACTGGGCGGCGGGATGCGCCAGGTGGGAATCATCGCCGCGGCCGGCCTCCTGGCCCTGACCGAGATGACCAAAAGGCTGGGTGAAGACCACATCCGGGCCAAGCGCCTGGCCGAAGCCATCTCCGCTTTTCCCGGCGTCCAAATCAACCCGGCTGAGGTGGAGACGAACATCATCATTTTCGGTTTCGAACATCCGAAGTACTCGGTGCCGGCCATGGTCGCGGAGTTGGAGAAGCGGGGGATTCGGGTCCTGGCCGCGCCCGGAGGCATCGGCATCCGGATTGTCACCCATAAGGATGTCGGCGATTCCGACGTCGACGCGGCCATTGCGGCTTTTCAAGACATTCTGACTTGACCGGCGGGCGCCCGGGCAGGAAAAAAGGCGGGCGGCGGAACTCTCAAGGAGAGCGGGACATGGGAAATGGGAGAAAAAAACGGTGGGCGGCGTTTCTTGCCGCGGCCTGCGTTTTCGCGATCCTGCCTTCATGGCTGGCCGCCCGAACGGTCAACCTCCAGGAAGCCCGGCGGGCGGCTGTCCGTCTCTTGGAAATGGAAAACAGCCTGCCCGAACTTCGCCTGACTCCGGGCTCGTTCGCTCTTCAGGGCATCGAGCCGCTCTTGCTTCGCGGCCGACAGGTCGCGTTCCTCGCCCGCCTCGCTCCCTCCGGACTCATGGTTCTTGCGGACATCACCGAGGTCACGCCCCAGGTTTTCATTTCCTTCAGTGGGGACATCGAGACGCTCCGCCTGAATCCCTATTTTTCCCTGATCCTGGACCGCCTGGAATACGACAAAACCCGGCTTCGCTACCTGGCGCCGGACGTTCCGGCGGCGGAGGAGAGGGGAGACTTGGAGATGCCCGATGCGGGCCAGGTCCTTCGAAACGAGGAGGCCTGGGCAAAGCTCCTCTCGGACCGGACGCTGCCGTTCGCCGCGGCCCTTTCGGCGTCGTCGACCGTCTCGGGGGAAGTCGCGCCGCTCCTGACCACGGCCTGGGACCAGGATGCTCCCTACTGGAATGATACCCCCCGGGTCGGAGGGCAGGCCACGTACACGGGATGTTCAGCGACGGCCATGGCCCAGGTCATGTATTATTGGCAACACCCCGACCGGGGGCAGGGGAGCCACTCCTACTCCTGGGGCGGCCAAACGCTGAGCGCCGACTTCGACCATCCCTATGACTGGGACGTGATGCTGGAAAGTTATGACAACGGTTATACCGCGGCGGAAGCGGATGCGGTTGCCGGACTCATGTCCGATGTCGGCATCTCCATCAACATGAATTACGGCGTGACCGGGTCCGGGGCCTATCCCAACGATAACAACGCCTTTCCCGTGTTCTTCAAGTACAGCCCCGACGCCCATGACGTCTACCGGTCGTCACTTTCGGGATGGGAAACTTACTTCAATCTCATTCGGGGACAGTTGGACGTCCATCAGCCCGTGATTTTAGCGATCTATACCCCGACCTCGGGACACGCGGTCGTCGCCGACGGCTACCGGACCACGCCTTCCAACCAGGTCCATGTCAACATGGGTTGGAGCGGCGCTCACGATGCCTATTACGCCCTGAATAACATCTACGGCTACGGCAACGCGGCCTGGGATTACGCCGTGGTCGACATCCACCCGGCGCAATTCAAGCTGACAATCAAGGCCGCCCCGGGAGGGACGACGGACCCATCCCCGGGCGCCTACCGCTACGATTACGGGACGAGCCGTGTCGTTCGGGTGACCGCCCTGCCTGAAATGCATTATCGGTTCACCGGCTGGTCGGGGCATGCCTCGGGGACGAATCCCGTCGTCGACATTGTCGCGGACATGGAGAAGACCATCAGGGCGGGTTTCGAGCGGATCATTTATGCGCCGCTCAACGCCGCGGGCGTCCGCGAGAGCAACCGCTCGTTCTCCCAGGTGGAACAGGTCAACGTTTTGACCTTCGAGGGGCATCCCGATAATATCGACATCATGGGGTATCGCATTTACCTGGTGGAATCGGGGCAGCGGACCCAGCTTGCCTTTCTGACCGGAGGGCCGGGCTCCTTTCAGTATCTTCACCGCGGCGTATCGCCCTCCGCCGACTACACCTACCACATCATCGCGATCAATTTCGACTACAGGGAAGGCGACCCGGCCGTGATCGAGATCCGGTGATCCCGGATAATCAGGATTTTGGGCGGAGGAACGGCCGGAGGGGGGAAGTCTCCGAAAGCCGGTCGATCATGTCTTGGGTGTAGTCGTAAGCTTCCTTGGCCGTCCTGGCGATGGCCTTGAAATCGAGAATGCCGATCCCTCCGACGGGCGGTTCCAAGCTCAGGTCCGCACCCTCCTTGACCGCGTCGGCGCATTTCCTGCAGCCGGTCATGATGGTGGCCATCATGATCTCGGCGACTGTGGGGACGGGAACCGGATTGGCCCAGGGCCAGATCCGGCTCCAGAGAATTTTCCATGGAGACGGATACTCCGGAAATCCCGCGGTCATGTTTTCCCGGGCATCCACGTCCACGGTGATGACGATCCCGGCCTCCCGCCGCATGATGTCGCCGGGCAGGTTGTTCATCACCCCGCCGTCGACATGGACCTTTCCCCCGTGGATCACGGGAACCATGATCCCCGGGAGCGAGGAGCTGGTCCGGACGGCTTTCCAGAGCGGGCCGTTTCTGTGGATGTTCACATCGCACGACCCGAGATTGCAGGATATGCAGAAAAAGCCGGTCCAGAGGTCCTCGATCCTCGTTTCACCGTAAACCCGCCGGGCGGCCCGTTCGATCTTGCGGCTGCGGAGCAAAGAAACGACCGGGACGGTCACATCGCTGAAAGGATTGTTCTTCTCGAACGTTTCCCGGCAGAGAAACATCAGCCGGTCGGCGTCCGCTCCCCTGGCGTAGGCTCCGCCGACGATGGCCCCGATGCTTGTCCCGGCGACGAGGTCGATGGGAATTCCCCGTTCCTCCAAGGCCCGAATCACGCCCAGGTGGGCCATCCCCCGGGCTCCGCCGCCCCCGAGGACGAGCCCGACCGCCCGGCGACTGACGAGCCGGGCCAGGCGCTCGAAGTCGGCCTCCTTGTTCCAGCGGAGGTGATGATGTCCGGCCAGGCGGCGCGGCGTGAGCCAGGCCTGCGTATCGGAAGGAGGAGTTCGGCCGTCGGGATGGATGAGGATGAGGGTCTGGGGAGTCGCGGCGAAACCCTCCGTCAGGCGCAAGCCTTCCCCTTCGATGCTCCCAGGGGCTGGGTCGTCTCCCGCCCGGGCGACGATCAGGACCTGGTCGGCCTGTTTCAGGCAACGCTTGGTCCAGGGCGTAAGCTCGGCGTCCGCCTCGTACAAGATAAAATCGTGCCCGGCTTCCCGGTCTTCGAGCCAGGCGACGAGGTCGACATGCCGAGGGTCATGATCGGGAGTCTGGGCCATATCGGCCGCGGTGGAAAATTCGGCTCCAAGAACGCGGCTGTTGAGGAGAACGGTCTTCCCCAATGGAATCAGGGCCGAGTAAAGCCGATGGGCGAACTCGGCCAGGGGCGTCCGCGGGGAGGCCGCGAGCAGGGCGATATTGAGGCCGTGTTCCCGGCCGCCCGTCCGGCCGCTTTCCTGGAGACGCTTGACCAGAGTCCGCATGATCGTCAGGCTGAACTCGGGATAGGCCTTGTTGATTTCGAGGAAGTCGTCTTTCGTCAAACGGACCAGGTCGCAGTCGCGGACGGCGGAGACGGTGGCCGTCCTCTTTTCACCGGAGAGAATCGCCATCTCGCCGACGATCTCGCCCCGGTAGACCGAGCCGACGACCCGGACGGCGCCGGAGGGCTCCCGGGCCGTGATGTGGAGAAAGCCGTGGACCAGGATATACAAGCCGTCGGATTCGTCCCCCTCGGAAAAAAGCGTCCGGCCGCGGTCGAGATGGACCCAGGAGAAGCAGGATTCGATGAACGAGCAGTTCTCCTCGTCGATCTCTCCGAAATAATCGGACAGGATCTTCAGCCACCGGGACCGGCGGAGCCTCCGCCTGGCGATTTCGAGAAAGCCGCGCTTAAGTCCCGGGTGGCGGTCCATGATCTCTTTCAGCTCGGCGGCCTCCAGCCGGGCCAGACGGGACGGCTCGACGGCCGTCACCGTGGCGTTTCGGCGGCTTCCGGTCAAAAGGGCGATCTCGCCGATAAGGGAACCCGGTCCCATGAGGCCGACCGCAGCCGGCGCGGATCCCTTCCTGGCGATGGCGGCCCGGAGCAGTCCCTTTTCTACGATATACATGGCCTCGGCCGTATCCCCCTGCCGGATCAGGACGCCGCCTTCCGGGACCTCCACCCGGGTGAGGGCCGAGGCCAGGTCCTCCACGGCCTCCGCGGGAAGGCCTTCGAAGGCTTTGAGTGTGTCGGCGTTTTCGGCCAGGACCCCGGCCAAGGTCTTGTCGTTGCGATTCGAGTTCATGCCGGCCTCAGGATTCCAAGCCGAGGGAGCGGGCTAGAATTTGAGCGATGTCCCGGACGCCGATATCGGCCCGGCCTTTGTCCCGGAGCCCGTCCCGGAGCATCGTCAGGCAGAACGGGCAAGAGGTGGCCACGTCGGTCGCCCCCGAGGACAGGACCTGACCTGCCCGGAGATGGTTCACCCTCGTCCCGAGGATTTCTTCCGTCCACATCAGTCCGCCGCCCGCCCCGCAGCAGAGGCTGTGCTCGCGGTTTTCGCATAGCTCCAGCGGCGGGGCCCCCGTCGCCGCCCGAAGGACGGCCCGCGGCGCTTCGACCAGGCCGTTATGGCGGCCCAGGTAGCAGGGATCATGGAACGCGACCTTGAGGCCGGGTGAACGTTCCGGTTTGAGCCGGCCCGAGGAGATCAGGCCGGCCAGGAATTCGGAATGATGCCTGACCTCGATTTTGGGAAAATGGTCCTTGGCCTCCGGGCTCAAGGAGGGCAACCGGCCGGAGAGGCGCGGGTATTCGTTCTTGAAGGTGTTGTAACCGTGAGGACAAACCGTCAGGATGCGGAGGACCTTGTATCGGGCCAGGGTCTCGATCGCCTCCGCCGCCAGTGTCTGGAAGAGGTATTCGTTTCCCAGCCGCCGGGCGGAGTCGCCGCAGCACTTCTCTTCGGGACCCAGGATGGCGAAATCCACGCCGGCGGCCGAAAGCAGCCGGGCGAAGGCCTGGGCGGTTTTCCGGCCTTCGTCGTCATATGACCCGGCGCACCCGACCCAAAAAAAATATTCGGCCTTCGGGTGCTCGGCCAGGGTCGGGACGTTGAGCCCGTCGGCCCAGCGGCCGCGCTCCGAGAACCCGATCCCCCAAGGGTTGGCGTTGGTCTCGAGGTTGCGGAAGAAGCCGTTCAGGGGGGCGGGGAACTTGCTTTCCATCAGGACCAGGCTTTGTCGCATTCCGACGATTTTTCGGATATGCTCAATTTCCACCGGACAGACGTGCTGGCAGGCCCCGCAGGTCGTGCAGCTCCAGATTTCGTCTTCGGCGTGAACCCCGGGAACGAGTGGCTTTTGGGCGTCCCTGTTCCGGGCGATGACGGCGTCACGCTCGGCCAGAAGATTTTTTTCCATGTCGAACAGGATCATTTTCGGCGAAAGCGGCTTGTCCGTGCGGAAGGCGGGGCAGACATCCTGGCAGCGGCCGCATTCCATGCAGGCGAAGGCGTCCAGATTGTCCTTCCAGCCGAAATCGGCGGCTTTCTCGAGGCCGAACACCTCTGCGCCCTCCAGGTCGAGGGTCGGGATTTCCCGGCTCGAGCCGGGCTTTCTGACGAACATGTTGAGCGAGCCGGCGAACATGTGGAGGTACTTGGAATGGGGGACATAGGCGATGAAGGCGAAGACGAGGAGGAGATGGATCCACCAGCCGGCCTGGTAATGGGCGGTGATCGCGCCGGGGCTGAATCCCGCCGCCAGGACGGAATCGGCCAGGGCGTTTCCGAGGAACGCGGATCCCCGGGCTCCTCCGTGCTCGACGATGGCGAAGGCCTCGTAATAAAGGTAGCTGGCGGTCACGAGAATGAGGAAGGCGTAGATGAGCGCCGAATCGAGAGGCGTGGTCCGGTAGGCTTTTGGCCGGACGATAAACCTTCGGACGATGAAGAAAGCGACCCCGGCCAGGACCAGCACGGCGAAGATGTCGGCCAGGGCGGAAAAAAACATCCGGAAGCGGCCGTGGCCAAGGAGTGAGAACTGGGAGAAAAAGCCCTCGATCGTGTGGTTGACGGTCAGGGTGTCGAACGTCAGGGCTCCGTAGAAGATGCAGACGTGCATCAGGCCGGTCAGCGGCCTCTCGTTTTTCAGAGTGCAGCGTTGAAGGAGGACTTTCCCCAGGGCCTGGACGGTCCTTCGGCCGGGCCGGTCGGAGCGGTTTTCACGGTGTCCGGCCTGAATGATCCGATACCGAAGGACCAGGGGATGAAGGAACAGGAAGGCGGTGGCGGCGACGGCCAGGGCCAGGAAGATTTTCCCGACGGGGGAGAGCATGCGTCCTCCTAGAACTCGAAATTCAAGCCAAGCCGGAACGTCCGCGGGGACTGGATGTCGGTGGCGTAACGGAGCGGGAATTCCGGCCGGGTCCACTCGCTTTCGGCCGTGGCCAAGTTCTGGTTGAATAGGTTGAAGACGTCGGCCATGAACCGAACCGTCCCGAACGAAAAACGGAAATATTTTTCCAGGCGGAGGTCGACGGTCATGTTGTATTCGTAACGGGCCACCCCTCGGGGATGGGCCTGGATCATCACCGGCCCTTGGTTCAGGCCCTCGACGATCATCATTCGGGTGAACGGCTGGCCGTCATAGTAGCGGGCCGCAAGCCCGACCCGGGTTTCGAAAGGGAGGTCGCAGGCCAGCCCGATCCGGATGGTATAGGCCCGGTCGAAGCGCGGCCGGCCCTTCGCGTTGATCGAAGCGTTGGGATTGTCATACAGAAGCCCGATCACGCCGTCGTCGTTTTCGAGGGCGGAGTTTCCCGGTCCGTTGGTCTGAACGGCTTGCGTCGCGGTCAGGGCCAGGTAGAACAGGAATGTATCCGTCGGGCGCTTGAACACGACGTAGTCGAGCCCGGCGTAGGTGGATTCCCGGCCGTCGACGGGATTGGTCAGAAGGTAGAAATCGCGGCCGAGCGTTTCGGTCTTCCGGTCGTAGACGGTGAAGACAAGGTCGTCGATACTGTCCGGGATCCGGTCGTCGCCGATGTCGAAGATCGTCCGGGGCAGATAGGCCGAATCCGGGACGCCCGTGTTCACGGTTTCGGCCATTCCGCGGGTTCGGCGAAGAAAACCGGCGAGCGACATCTGCCAGGACCGGCCGAGGTCGCGGTTCCAGGAGATGGTCAGTTCGTCCGTGGATGGGAGGCGGAGGCCGTCGTTGATCGCCCCGTACCTCGGCCCTTCGCGGCGGAGAAGGAGGCCGCGCTCGTCCTCGCTGAAGAGGCCGTCGCCGTTTGGATCGGTCCAAGCGTAGGCCAGGGCGCCGGGAGCGGACTCGTCGCCCCAGGCCAGCCAGGACAGCGGAAAAACGGCGAAGTAGCGGGCGGCCGTGATCCGGAGGGATGATGTCCGGGACGCGGAAAACGGAACCTGGAGGGCAAACCGCGGGGAGAGATTGAACCTCCGGATCGTCCCTCCGTCGCTTCGGCCGAGGCTTCCGACGGCGTGGAGGCCGAAGGACAAGGAGAGACCGCTTTCGAACGTCATCGTATCCTGGGCATAGACGTCGAGATGGACGGCGTCCTGGCGGTATCGAAACGGAGATTGGAAAACGAGCGCTTCGAGGGGCCGGCCGTCGTAATAATGGAGGCGGACGTTTCCGGGGATGGTTTCGGCGTTAGCTGCGGCGGTGTACTGGGCCTGGGCGCCGTATTCGAAAAGATGCGCCGCGCCCCCGGCGCCTGGGAGCATCGTCCGTCCGTCGAAAAAGGCCGCCAGCCGGGACCGGC
>JAFGEN010000104.1 GCA_016931595.1 Candidatus Aminicenantota bacterium
GAACAGGAACAGGACGAGGCCAATAATTCGGGGGTAGTACGGGGGCGGCCCAAGATATGTAATTCATTCAAAACAATTTAACAATTTTTTATGGGCTTTTTTTTTCTTAAAAGCTCATTTCTTGGGTTAAAAAGGACGTTTTAAGAATACCCATGGATCAAAAATAGGACCGAGGTTGCGCAATCCTCAAGTAGGCTTAGGATGTCGTTTTCGACCCCAAAAACACTCTTTTAAGACAAAAATATTAAGAAAAAAACAATTTTATTATATTTTTATCAATAAGTTATCTTGGGCCGCCCCCAAATAAGACCGCCGCCGAGGACCGAGTCGCCGTCGTAGAACACGGCCGCCTGGCCGGGAGTGATCGCCCGCTGGGGCTCGTCAAACTCCACCGCGACGGCCCTCTCTCCGGCTGGACGGAGCGTCGCCGGCGCGCCCTCGTGCCGCGACCGGATCTTCACCTCGGCCCGCCGCGGCCCTTCGAGTCCCGGGATCGAAACCCAGTTCACGTCGGTTGCGACCAGGGTTTTTCCGAACAAGGCCTCGTTCGGACCGGCGACCACGGTGTTCGAAGCCGCGTCCAGCGAAACGACATAAAGCGGATGGGCGGCCGCAATCCCCATCCCCTTCCTCTGGCCGATGGTGAAATGGAGGAAGCCCTCGTGCCGCCCGATCGTCCGCCCTGCCCTGTCGACAATCGGTCCCGGCCGGAACGCTTTTGGGACCCGCCGGCGAAGGAACGCGGCATAATCGTCGCCGGGAACGAAACAGATCTCCTGGCTTTCCGGCCTTTCAGCCGCGGGCAGACCCAGCTTCACGGCGATTTTCCGGACCTCGGTCTTGCACAGGCCGCCCAGCGGGAACAGGGTTCGGGCCAGGTCTTCCTGCCTCAGGCCGTAGAGGAAGTACGACTGGTCTTTTTCCGAATCGACCGCCTTGAGCAGCCGCCACCTTCTCCGCACTTCATCGAAATCGATCCTGGCATAATGCCCGGTGGCGATCCGGCCGGCTCCCAGCCGGGCGGCCCGCCGGCGCAGCAATTCGAACTTGACGAATCGGTTGCAGCGGAGGCAGGGGTTTGGCGTCCGTCCCCGGGCGTATTCGGCCACAAATTCCGCCACAACCTCCCGTTCGAAGGCCCGGCGAAAATCGGCGACATGAAACGGAATGCCGAGGACGGCCGCGACCCGACCGGCGTCGCGCCGGGCGGCCTCACCGCCCAAGCGTTGTTTTTCGTCTGAGACGCCGACGGTTCCGGTTCCGGGAAGGACATGAAGTTTCATGGTCAAGCCGACGACGTCCAGGCCGCGTTCCTTGAGGAGGGCCGCGGCTACCGACGAATCGACCCCGCCCGACATGGCCACGACCACCCGCTCGGGGGCGACGAACGCGCTCCCTGACGCCGATGAAGAATCGCTCGCCACAGCCCGGATGACGGCTCTGCGGCTTTTATTCGCCCGTGGAACCCGCGATTTACGCGGGCCGCTGTTTTCGTCCGGACCGACCTCGGACGGCCGACCGGAAGCCGCGAACCCGCCGCCCTTCGACACGGGCCGAACGGTTGTTTTCGTCATGGGGGACTATGATATATTAACGGGCGAAGCACAGTCCATTTTCCATCCGCCCCTGCTCGGGGCGTTTGCCGGTCCGATATGAAAATAGAACCGATTCTTCGAATCACCGCGGCGCTTCTCGCCTTCCATGCCCGGGTCGGCACGCGTGTCGCCGTCCGGGCCCTGGCCCCGGTCCTGGCCACCGCGTTCGGCCTGTTCTACCTCCTTCGGCCGGAGTTGTTCTTCATGCTCACCCGCCGGGTATTTGTCGAGGCCGAACCGTTCTCCCGCGGCTTGATCGTCGCCGCCGTGCTCCTGGCCGCGGCCGCGACCACGCGAAAATCCATCTGCTTCGGCCTCGGCGGCTGGATCCGGAGCCTGCCGGTCGGAGGATGGGCCCACCGGCGGGCGGCCGTCTTCGCCGTCACCCTGGCCGAAGCGCCGATCACTTTCCTCCTTTATATCTGCGCGCTTGTCGGGACACAGGGACTGCCCCGGAGCGTCACGGCAGCCATGGCCGTCAACGCATCGGTCGGGCTGGTTGTCGCTTCCGTCGCGGCCGCGGCCGCGATCGTCCCGTCCCGAAACGCCGCCGCCCGTTTTATCTTCGCCTCCGCGGCGGCGGCGCTGGCCGGTTCCGGAAACCTCGTCAACGCCGCGTTCGCCGTCGCCGTGTTGGCGGCCGTCGACTATCTCTCCGGACCGCTCACAATCTCCCGGAAAAGCGGCGGAAGGCACCGCTGGATGGTCCCGATCCGATTTCCGGCCCTGATCGGTTTCCGGGCCATGGGGATCACGGGTTGGGCCGGTTTTCTTCCGGCCGGTCTGGCTGCCGGTCTGATCGCCCTGTTCCTCCGGAACAACGACCTGGCCGAGCCGCTTCAGCGGGCGGCAATGCGGCTGGGCGGGGCCATGAGCGCGGCCGTGTTTCTGGCCTTCACTTCGGGATTCCTCGTCGGCAGCCGGGCTCCCTGGCCCTGGAGCCGGTCCTGGCCGCGGTCGGCCCGCCATCGGATCGTGTCCGACACGCTCTTCCTGGGCATTCCGGCCTTGATCCTCTGCCTTCCCCTGTCGTGGCTCGGCTGGCCGGCGGTTTACGGCGCGGCCGCGCTTATTCCAGCCGGCGCCGCGCGGGCGGCCGGCGCGGTCAACGGACCGCGGGAGACGCGGTCGAAAATCCTGGGCACCCTCCTCCTCGAGGGAAGCCTGGCGGCCGCAATTTTCGGACTGTGGACGGAGGCCGGGATCGCCTTCCTGTTTGTGACGCCGCTTTTAATCGAGCTCGGCGCCCGCCGGGAGCAGACCCTGAAAGTCACGGCTTGGAACGAAATGCATCATGACGCGGCCGGAGACCCCGGCTCCTGGAGCACGAGATGATCCGTTTTGAAAACGTGTCGTTCGCCTACGAAAAATCGATGCCGGTTTTCCAATCGCTCGACCTGGTCCTGGAGACGGGGCTGACGCTGCTGTTGGGGCCGAACGGTTCGGGGAAAACCACTTTATTAAAGCTGGCCGCGGGTGTCGAAAAGCCGGACAAGGGGACGGTTTGGATCGGAGAGCGCGACCTTTGGAAACAGGAGGTCGCCGCCCGGCGCGAAATCGCCTATCTGCCCGAGCATCCGGACCTGACGCCGTACGCATCGATCCGGGAGATCACGAGGTTTGTCTGCCGGCTGAGGGGCGAGCCGACCGCCCGGGGCGAGGAAGCGCTGGCCATCCTGGAGATGGACCGGGTGGCGGGACGGTCGGTGCGGGAGCTGTCCCAAGGACAGCGGAGGCGGGCGGTCCTGGCCTCGGCGATGATCGGGAAGCCTCAGCATCTGCTTCTGGACGAGCCGCTGGAAGCCATGGACCGCAGGATGAGGGATTACATCATGGTCTGGATCGAGGGCCGGGTCCGGGACGGTGCGGCGGCGGTGATCGTCTCCCACGACCTGGATTCGTTCGCCGCCCTGGCGAGCACGGCCGTCGGGATGAAGGAGGGCAAGCCCGAATATAACCCCGCTCTCCCGGCCGACCTAGCCGAGCGGAACACGATCCTCGAGCGCTTCGCCCGGGGGCTGTAGGGGAGGTGTGGGGGCGGCCCAAGATATCTTGCTGATTATATTTGTTTTGGGCATGTTTTTTGGCCTAATAATTGCCTTAGAGGCGTGATTTCAGGGCCGAAAACAGCGTTCTAAGGAATATTTGGGGGGATTATTTCGGGAGATGAGCAAGTGTCGCCCCCCTTAGGGGCCCTGGCCCCGAATTGCCAAGAATTACTTGTATGGCACGCCGAGATCTTTGCAAATCTTCCTGGCCAGTTGATCGACGATCTCGGTATGACGGGGAATCGATGTGCGCGTATTTTTCTCGGGATTGCCCCACCAGGAGTGTCTGCTTCCCTCCCTGATCGGTATACACCCGCATTCCTTCAAATGCTTGAGAAGCGCGGACCGCTTCATACAGTAATGATTTCTTCGGAATAGCCGTTTGCGGCTGCTTGAAGAGCCTCGCGGCGATTAAGCTCAAGAGCTTCGATCAGGGCGGTCCTCAAACTTTCGACGAGAGCCTCCCGGGTGCGTTCTTGGCAATTTACCCCCGGAACTTCCTCGATCCAACCGATCCACCAATCGCCGTCCCGCTTGACCACCGCCGTAAAGGTATTGGGCATCTCGCTCGCCTTGGAAACGATGGTATCACTTCGCCTTGCGGCTGTCCATGCCCCTGCGTTTGGATTTTTTAGCCGGACCGACATGGGTTCCTCCTTTTTTACTCATTGAATATGATGATCTTGCGCCAAATCCATCTTC